>JAZBOZ010000316.1:0-2021 GCA_036351405.1 Halieaceae bacterium | reverse complement strand
CAATGCAGGCTGTTCCAAACAACTGACAGATACGACCAGCTTGCCACGCGGCTTTCCGGTATCCACCGACTCTCCAAGCGGTTTTCGCGCTGTTTACCAGCGTATTCGCTCTGACCTTTCCCCTTTGTTAGCACCACTGGGCCGATGAGATATTCCTCATTATGCCGCCTGTTTCGCATAGACGGCAGGTGGTAAATAGCCCAATGCACTGTGTGGGCGAACATGGTTGTAGTAATGCTGCCAGGCAGCGATGATTTCCTTGGCCTCCTCGAGGGTACGGAACCAGTGTTGGTTGAGGCACTCCGCTCGAAAGCGGCCATTTAGACTTTCACAAAACGCGTTCTGAGTGGGTTTTCCCGGCTGAATGAAGTGGAGATTAACGCCGCTATCTTTGCTCCAAAAGAACATCGCCTTGCATGTGAACTCCGTGCCGTTGTCGCACACAATGTTAGTAGGAGCGCCATTTTGCTCAATCAACTGTGTCAGGAATCGAGCTACCTGATATCCAGAAATGGAGTAAGCGACTAACTGGCCGATAATCCTTTTAGCCCCATCGTCGTAGACATTCAGTACTCGAAATCCACGATTATTCGCGAGCCGATCGGAGACAAAATCCATCGACCACCGTTGATTCGGGCCTGTGGCTACTGCAATGGGCACGCGGGGCCGCTTGAGCTTCTTGCGTTTCTTCGTGCGCACCTGGAGGTTTTCTTCGGTGTATACCCGGTAGGTGCGCTTGTGGTTAATCACGAGCCCCTCAGCTCGCAGTAATCCATGAAGCAGTAAATATCCATGGGCGCTTTGCTGGACGGCGAGCTCCTTCAAGCGACTACGAAGCGCTTCGTCGTCACGCGGCTTAGCCTTGTAGCGGTAGCCAGTCCGGCTAATGCTCGCCAAAGCGCATGCCCGTCGCTCACTCAACCTGTGCGCTTCAATCATGTGATGCGCCGCCTGCTTGCGCGCAGCAGGCGTCACCACTTTTTTGAGAGAACATCCTTCATCGCCTCAGTCTCGAGAACCTTCTCGGCCAACAGCTTCTTTAGCTTGTTGTTCTCTGACTCTAGTTCCTTCAGCCGCTTGGCCTCATTCACTTCCAGGCCGCCGTACTTGCTGCGCCAGTTATAGAAGGTGCCGCTCGAGATATTCATCTCGCGGCAGATATCGTCGACCTTCGCTCCCGACTCATGCCGCTTTATGGCTCCAATAATCTGCTCTTCGGTGTAACGCTTCTTCATGTAGAGATCTCCTTCCAATCACGGTAACTGGAAATCTCATCAACGTCATGGCACTAATATTGGGGGAAAGGTCATTGCCCGCGCGGCAAATTTAGCCGTCGATCAGCGCGTGACGATTCGTGTGGAAGCCGGCTGTGTTGTGATCACACCCGAGCCTCGGGAGCCAATGTCGCTCAGTGAGCGTCTCGCGCAATATGATGTTGAGACCCATGGCGGTGAGGCAATGATTGCTGACCCGGTAGGTGAGGAGGTTTGGTGAAGCAGCCGGCCAACTGGGTGCCATCACGTCGCGATGTCATTTGGATCGACTGCAACCCACAAGCGGGCAGGGAAATGCGCGATCGGCATCCGCTCCTCGTGCTTTCTCCCAAAGCATTCAATGCCAAGACTTCTCTGGTGATTGGCCTGCCGATGACGACCGCTGCTTACAATGCCAGCAATCCGTTTGCAGTGGCGTTGGGCGCCGCCGGGCGAAGTCACGTCGACCGCGAAAAAACCACCTACGTGTTGTGCCACCAGCCGAAGTCTTTCGACTGGCGCGCTCGATCAGCTGAGCCGCACCCGGCCGGCAAACTGGCGCCGGCTGCTTTTGCTCAAGCGTGTGAGATCCTAGAGCAAATCATTCAGGTGCGTGGTGTTAGGACTTGAGGGCATGCAGCAAGGGCGAATGCAGTGGGGCCTAAGGCGCCCAATTTTCTACTCGCAGGCCACTAACCCTTTTAAATTTACGAGTGTTGTTGCTGATCACCATCAGGCCCAGCGAGCGCGCGTGCCCGGCGATCATCT
>JAZBOZ010000315.1:0-8483 GCA_036351405.1 Halieaceae bacterium | reverse complement strand
ACTGGGTGGCCGAGCGCGCCCGAAAGGGATCCTTGTGGTAAACATCCGATAGCTGTTGATCATTGGTGTAAGCATGGATCGTCGTGACGAGACCGTGCTCGATACTCAGCGCCTCATGTAGAGGCGCGACCATTGGGGCAAGGCAGTTGGTAGTGCAAGAGGCGTTGGAAATGATCCTTTCCTCGCCGCTAAGGCTCGCATGGTTGATGCCATAAACGATGGTCGCATCTGCGTCCTTGCCCGGCGCCGAGATGAGTACCTTGCCGGCTCCGGCGTCCAGGTGGCGTTGGGCGCCTGCGCGATCCGTGAAGTGCCCCGTGCATTCACACACCAAATCCACGCCCATGCTGGCCCACGGCAGGTTGGCAGGGTCGCGCTCGCTGAATACGGCGATGCGCTGCCCATTGACGATCAAGTCCTCGCCATCGATATCAACGGTTCCCGCGAAGCGGCCGTGAACGCTGTCATAGCGGAGCAGGTGGGCGTTCATCGCCACATCGCCCAGATCATTGATAGCAACGATTTCCAAGCGGCCGTCAAACTGCTGAGCTCGCTCATGTAACGCGCGCAACATGTTACGCCCGATTCGGCCAAATCCGTTGATGGCGATGCGCATAGTATGCCTCTCTGTCGTTTAAAAAGTAGTTTTATTACATAAAATAGTGCTTTTAACGGGCGATCAAGTCCGAAATAACAAAAATATTGTAGTAAAAATAAAATAATGACACACTCGGCTGAGAATGTTGACGGTGATCGACTGCAAATGACGCACGAGGCAGATAATTTGCTGGTGGCCCTGGGTGACAGCAACGCGGGACTTACACGGTCCGAGCAGCGCGTGGCCGAGGTCATCCTTGATGACCCGCGCGCTGCAACGCGGATGAGCATTGCGACTCTTGCGCAGAAAGCGAGCGTGAGCGAGCCGACCGTGAATCGTTTCTGTAGGAAATTCGAACCTCAGGGCTATCCGGCTTTCAAACTTCGCCTCGCCCAATCACTGGTGTTGGGTGTTCCTTATGTCAGTTCGACAGTCTCTCCCGACGATGACACCGCGACGGTCAGCGATAAGATCCTTGATGCGGCGATGGCGTCGCTGCGCGGTGTCCGCAGCCAGTTGGATCCTGTTGTCGTTGAGCGGGTAGTTGATTCCCTGTTGTCGGCCAAGCGTTTGTTTTTCGTCGGTGCGGGTGTGTCTAGTGCAGTGGCGAGAGATGCGGAGCAACATTTCTTCCGCTTTGCGCTGCCGATCGCTGCAACAGGGGATGCGCTGATGCAGCGTATGCAAGCTGCCTCGGCGGAGCCCGGAGATTTGTACTTCATGATTTCGCACACTGGGCGCACACGCGACATCGTGGACATTGCCCAGTTGGCGCTGGGTCGGGGCGCCGAGGTCATCGCATTGACTGCTCAAGGCTCTCCGCTGGCGCGCGTCAGTGCACTGTCGATTGAGCTGGATGTGCAAGAAGATACGGATGCGTATATGCCAATGACGTCGCGCATCGCACAGCTTGCGGTGCTTGATGTGCTGGCGGCGGGCGTGACATTGCGCTGTGGCGACTCGCTGCAGCCAAGACTGCGCGCGATTAAGCAGGCTGCGCGTGCTACGCGCTATGTGGCGCAGGGTGAAGGCGCTAAATAACGCCAGAAAGTAGAGAGGAGCAGCATGACAAATATCGATAACACGGTGGCTGCTGTCACCGATCGAATTCGTGAGCGGAGTCGGGGTGAGCGGGGCGATTATCTGGCTCTGATGGCGCGCAGTCGCTCCGAGCGGCCCCATCGTCAGCAGTTGTCCTGCGGTAATTTGGCGCACGGCTTCGCCGCTTGTAGCCAGCAAGATAAAGACACCATCAGGCTCACCGAGTCCGCCAACGTCGGTATCGTGACGGCCTACAACGACATGCTGTCAGCGCATCAGCCTTATGCGGAGTATCCCGACATCATCAAGGGACACCTGAGGGCAGTGGGTAGCACGGCGCAGGTCGCCGGTGGTGTTCCCGCCATGTGCGATGGCGTGACGCAAGGCCAAATCGGCATGGAGTTGTCACTCTTCAGTCGTGACAACATTGCCCAGTCGACGGTGGTCGCCCTTTCGCATCATATGTTCGACGGGGTAGTGGCATTGGGCATTTGCGACAAGATCATTCCCGGTCTGGTGATGGGTGCGCTGCGCTTCGGGCACTTGCCCACGATCTTTATACCGGCGGGGCCTATGCCATCTGGCCTGCCGAACAGCGAGAAAGCCCGTGTCAGGCAGCTATTCGCCGAAGGCAAAGTGGGTCGGGATGAATTACTCGAAGCGGAATCCGCGTCTTACCACAGCCCGGGTACCTGCACCTTTTATGGCACGGCTAACAGCAATCAGATGGTCATGGAGGCCATGGGTTTGCAGTTGCCGGGCGGATCGTTTGTGAATCCCGGCACGCCATTACGCGACGCGCTGACGCGGGTCGCTTGCGAGCAGATTGCGCGTATCAGCACGCGTGGGGCCGACCCCCGGCCGCTCGCAGAAATCATAGATGAGCGGTCCTTCGTTAATGCCATCGTGGCGTTGCTGGCCTCGGGTGGTTCGACCAATCACACCATTCATCTGATCGCGATGGCCCGGTCTGCGGGGCTCATTATTGATTGGGACGACTTCGCAGCGCTGTCTGCCGTGGTGCCTCTGTTGGCGCGGGTGTATCCGAATGGCCAGGCCGATATCAATCATTTTCATGCGGCGGGTGGTACCGGGTTCCTGTTTAGGGAATTGCTATCTGCGGGCTTGATGCATACGGATGCGGGCACTGTGTGGGGGGAGAGCTTCGCTGATTACGTCAACGAGCCCTGGCTCGATGGCGACCAACTCAGCTGGCGTCCGGCGGCGGATAAAAGTCTGGACGAAGAGGTGTTGCGCCCGGTGTCCCGTCCTTTCGCCGCCGAGGGCGGTGTCCGTTTGCTCACCGGTAACCTTGGCCGTGGTGTGATCAAGATTTCTGCAGTCAAGCCCGAGCACCGTCGGGTCGTTGCGCCTGCAGTCGTGGTGGATTGTCAGCAGGTGCTGGCAGACCGTTTCGCTGCGGGTGAATTGGATCGTGACTGTGTGGTCGTTGTGCGATTCCAGGGGCCTCGCGCCAATGGCATGCCAGAACTGCACAAACTGACCCCGCTCCTGGGGTCGCTGCAGGATCGCGGTTTTAAAGTGGCGCTGGTCACCGATGGCCGGATGTCTGGTGCCTCGGGCAAAGTGCCTGCTGCGATTCATGTGACGCCCGAGGCGACGCTGGGGGGGCCGCTATCGCGACTGCTCGACGGGGACATGATTGCGCTCGATGCTGACGCCGGTACGTTGAATGTTGACCTGCCTGAGGAAGCGCTGGCACAGCGTACGCAGGCACAGCCCACGGTCGACAGTGAGCAGGGCATTGGCCGCGAGTTCTTTGGCTTGTTCCGGCGCGCAGTTTCCACGCCAGAGGCCGGGGCTTCGGTGTTTTTTGGAGAGTCCTGAGGTGTCGGACAGTTGGTACCTCATCGCCGATATCGGTGGCACCAACGCGCGTTTTGCGATGGGCGATCCGTGCAGTGACGGCATTCGCAATGAGCGAACCATGTCGGTGGCCGATCACCCGAGCTTTATGTCGGCGTTACAGGCGTATCTGGATTATATCCACGAGTCTGGAAATTGGGCGGCTTCGCCCGAGGCGGCCTGTCTCGCGGTAGCCTGTCCGGCTAACCGGGAAGTCATCAGTTTTACCAATAGCGATTGGGTCATCCACCGTGATGACGTGGCGTTGGCACTTAGCTTGCCCAAGCTGCACGTAATTAATGATTTTGCCGCGATTGGACACGCGGTGACGGCGCTGGACGAGCGTGACTGGAGGCAATTGGGTGACGGCAAAGTTGAACCCGATCAGCCGATAGCGGTTTTGGGTCCCGGCACCGGGCTGGGTGTGTGTGGTGTCCTGCCCGAGGGGCGGCGAGTCCATGTGATTGCCGGCGAGGGCGGGCACGTCGATTTTGCGCCCGTCTCTGACGAGGAGGTGGAAATATTGCGCCGCCTGCGAACGCGGTTCCGCCGGGTTTCAGCAGAGCGACTCCTATCCGGCGCCGGATTATCGAACATCTACTGGGCGCTCACGACATTGCGAGATGCCCAGCACCGGCATGCCAGCCCTGCGGATATCAGTGCGGCCGCGCTCGCCAACGATGATCCCGTCGCGGTTGAGGCGCTGGAAGTTTTTTGCCGGGTCTTGGGCGCGGCGGCTGGCAATCTTGCGCTCACCTTCGGTGCGAGAGGCGGCGTGTACATTGCGGGGGGTATAGCGCCTCGTATTGTCGACTTCATGGCTGCCGGCGACTTCCGGGAGCGCTTTCTGGCCAAGGGGCGTTTTCGTGACTATTTGAACGACATTCCCACTCGCGTCATTACTCGAGACAACCCGGGGCTGTTTGGCGCGCTTCGTTTTCTCAAGGAGAGGCACTGATATGTCAGAAGCCCGATCATTACTTGCCCGTGCGCCCGTCGTGCCGGTGCTGTCTTTTAGCCAGGTTGAGGACGCGGTGCCGATCGCTGAGGCGCTACTGCTCGGCGGGCTTCCTGTGCTCGAGGTGACTCTGCGCACGCCTGCGGGGTTGCCAGCGATCAAAGCAATCCGTGAGGCGTTACCCGAGGCCATAGTCGGTGCCGGTACGGTTTTGAATGTTGATGCGTTAGAGGCGTCGATTGCGGCGGGTAGTCAGTTCATCGTGACTCCCGGCCTTACGCCCGCGCTGCTGGCAGCCGGCGCCAGGTCCGCGGTACCGTTTATTCCGGGCGTGGCGACAGTCAGTGAGGCCATGCAGGCACGTGATGCTGGTTTAGACTGTCTAAAGTTCTTCCCCGCGGAGGCGAATGGTGGCGTACCCGCAGTCAAGTCGCTGGCTGGGCCCTTGTCAGATCTGGTGTTTTGTCCCACAGGGGGCATCGGTTTGCACAATTTGGCGGATTACCTATCTCTGGGCAATGTCATCACTGTGGGCGGTTCCTGGCTGACGCCCACTGATCGTGTCGCGGCCAAAGACTGGGAGGCGATCAGGGAATTGGCGGCGCAAGCCAGCCATCAAGCGTTGGCCATGAAGGGGGGCGAGTCATGACAGCGAGCAAGATGAGCGAGGGTCGCACAATATGGATCTAATGATTTTTGGCGCGGCCGGTGATCTGTCGGCGCGGAAGCTGTTTCCGGCGCTTTACCATCTCCATTACTGCGACTTGCTGCCCGAGGGGTTGCGCATTCATGCGCTGTCACGGGATGCGCTGTCGCTGGAAAGTTTTCTCGATAGTATTCAGGATCGGGTCCGGCGCCATGTGAGTGACAGCCGGTGGTCGGAGGCGCATTGGCAGCAGTTTGCCGAGCGGTTCTGTTATCACACGCTCGATTTTGGTGATGCTGACGGCTATCTCGCGCTTAAAAAACAGCTGGATCCGGCGCGGCCCGCGTTGTTCTACCTCGCCACACCGCCCGCGTTATTTGGGCCCATTTGCGATCATCTGGGCGCGTCGGGATGCCTCGAGGGAGATCGAAGACTGCTGCTCGAGAAGCCAATCGGTCACGATCTTGAAAGCTGCCGGGAAGTCAACGATACCGTGGGGCGATGGTTTCCAGAGTCTTCGATCTATCGTGTCGACCACTATCTCGGTAAGGAGACGGTGCAGAATTTATTGGTGCTCCGTTTCGGCAACCGTTTCGTGAATACTCAGTGGGATCAAAGTTGTATTGACCACGTGCAAATCACCTGTGCCGAGCCTATTGGTATTGAGGGCCGCTGGTCCTACTACGATCGCGTGGGACAGCTGCGCGACATGGTGCAGAACCACCTGATGCAGCTGCTGTGTCTAGTGGCGATGGAGCCGCCAAATGCAATGACGGCCGAGGGCATTCGCGACGAGAAGATCAAGATCGTTCGTGCGTTGCGGCCGATTGATGCCACCACCGTGCGCGAGCATGCGGTGCGTGGCCAGTATACCGCGGGATGGCTACGCGGCCAGTCCGTACCTGGCTATCTCGAAGAGGATGACTGCCCCAGTGAGTCCAGCGACACGGAAACCTTTGTCGCGATCAAAGCGTTTATCGACAACTGGCGCTGGGCGGGTGTGCCGTTCTATCTGCGCACTGGCAAGCGGATGCCTGAAAAACTGACCGAGATTGTCATCACTTATAAGTCGTTACCGCACAATATCTTTGGCAGTGCAGCGGACGAGAGCGTGCCCAACCGGCTGGTGATTCGGCTTCAGCCCAACGAGGGCATTGAGATGCAGATGGTCTCTAAGTTGCATAGCCTTCGCGACAAGATGGGTCTCGTAAAACAAAATCTGAACCTCGACTTTCTCGGGTCATCTGGGCTCGACCGCATCCCCGATGCTTACGAGCGACTGTTCCTCGACGCTTTCAATGCTGATCAGTCACTGTTTGTTGGACGCGAGGAGATTGAAGAATCCTGGCGATGGTGTGATGCACTCATCGATGCGTGGAAGGAGAGTGGGTTGGGACTGCAGCCCTATCAGGCCGGTTCCTGGGGGCCCACCAAGGGTGAGTTGTTGATCGAGAAGGATGGGCGCAGCTGGCATGTCTGATCCAGGGTTCAAAGAGTTTGCGAATCGCGAGGCACTGGATCGCGCCCTCGCGCACAGCGTCGCGCAAAGTTTGCAGTCGGCTGTTGATGCTCGCGGCGAGGCGTTGCTGGTTGTCTCGGGCGGCAGCACCCCCAAAGGCGTATTTAAGCTGCTTTCTGAGCAACCGATCGATTGGTCTTGCGTTCAGGTAACGCTGGCTGATGAGCGCTGGGTGCCGGCAACGCACCAGGACAGTAACGAGCGGCTGGTTCGGGAGAACTTGCTGGTTGGTCAGGCTGCTGGCGCGCGATTCGTGTCGCTGACCAGTCACGTAGCATCACCGGCGGAGGGGTTGAGTGAGGTGGAAGCGCGCATCAACGCCTTGCCGACGTTCGATGTGGTGTTGTTGGGCATGGGAGAAGACGGCCACACGGCATCGCTGTTCCCTGAGAGTGAGGCGCTTGCTCATGGCTTAGACCTCTCTCTGCCATCAAGCTGTATCGCGGTGACGCCCCCCGCTGCGCCACATCAGAGGATGAGTCTTACCTTGCGGCGTTTACTCGATACCCGGCGGCTGGTTTTGCATATAACGGGGGATCAGAAGCGCAAAGTGTACGCATCCGCTTGCGCTGCGCGTGATCCAATGATGCTGCCGATTGCCGCGGTGATCGACAGAGTCGACCCGGCACTCGAGGTTTTTTGGTCGCCGTAATCAGGCGGGAGTGGCTGCTCGGTGAATTAGCTGCGACGCCTGCGCGTTCGCAAACCGTGCTTTTTCATCAGCCCGCGCATTTGGTCGTAGGTGAGGCCCAGGCGCTCTGCGGCACGCCCCTGATGCTGCTCATTGATGGCGAGTGACTGCACGAGGCACGCCTTCTCTTTGGCCTGCAGCCAACTGGTGAGATCCTGCGGGAGTGCCTCCTCCGCCGGTGCGGTCTCGTGAGTATTGCCGCTCGCTACCGCTGTGGTTTCTGTGTCTGTGGCTGCCGGTTTGTCTGCTGCTCCCTGTTGGGATGCCATTTCGCGCATATCGGTCGGGTATGGGTCGACGATGATCGTGTCGACCGGGTCTTCCTGTTCCCCCCAGCGATAGATGGAGCGCTCCACCACGTTTTTGAGTTCGCGGACATTGCCCGGCCAGTCGTGCTGGTGCAGGGTGTTCAGAGCATCCTCGGAGAAACCGGGGAAGAACGACCAGCCCAGCTCTGCACAGAATTTCACGGCGAAATGATTGGCGAGTTCCTCAACATCCTCAGGACGGCGCCGGAGGGGAGGGAGGTCGACCACATCGAAGGTCAAGCGATCCAGTAGGTCCCATCGGAACTCCCCACGATCGGCCATCTTTCTGAGGTCCGCATTGGTGGCGGCGATAACGCGGACGTCCACGTTAATAGTGCGTTGGCCACCCACACGCTCAAACTCGCCATATTCGATGAGCCGTAGCAGCTTCTCCTGCAGGCGCATGGACATGGTGCCCAACTCATCGAGAAACAAAGTGCCCCCATCCGCCCGTTCAAAACGCCCGATATGGGTTTTGCTGGCACCGGTAAACGCGCCCGCCTCATGTCCGAACAGTTCGCTTTCCAACAAGGTCTCGGTGATGGCGCCACAGTTGACTTTGACCAGCGTGTTGGACCAGCGGCTGGAGAGAAAGTGAAGGCGTTCAGCAACGAGCTCTTTGCCAGTCCCTCTTTCGCCGAGGATCAGCACTGGGCGGTCGATTTGCGCCAGCGAGGATACGTGATCCAAGGCGGCGGCGAGGGCGGCACTTTGGCCGATGATGTTCGTGGGCGCGGCATTCATAGGTCAAACATACATTAAAAGGCTAAATATGCCTATAAAAATGTATATTTTGCCCAGAAACCGTAAATCACATAGGCTTGCAAACCCGACTAATCCCATAACCTATTGTTTT
>JAZBOZ010000314.1:0-13584 GCA_036351405.1 Halieaceae bacterium | reverse complement strand
GACACACCACGCGCCCTGCGCTGCCCGGTGTCACCAGCGTTTGCGCGATAGCAAACAGCGCCTCGCGGGTGCCATTGACGGGAAGCACCTGGCGCTCTGGATCAAGCCCGGGTAAAGCAAAGCGCTGGGTTGCCCAATCAGCAATGGCCTGTCGGAGCGCCGGCATGCCGCGGGTTGCGGGATAGCGGCTTATTTCGCCCAGCGCTGAGGCGAGCGCTTCGATCACAAGCCCTGGGGCTGCGTGTCGGGGCTCACCAATCGTCAGCGGGATCGGTGTCTGGTCGGCCGGCGTGACGTCTGCGAACAGGGCTCGCAGGCGTTCAAACGGATAGGGCTGCAGTGCATCAAAGCCGGGGTTCATCAGTCGTCGTTGTCCAAGGTCTCGGTGATCGCGTGACACAGCGCATCGATTTGCGCCCCCGCCTCCAATGGCCCGCCCTCAAGTTTGGTGAGGAAGAAAACGTCTTCTACCCGCTCGCCCAGCGTTTGGATCTTCGCGCCCTGTAGCGCCACGCCCTGGTCGGCGAAGATTTGTCCCAGTCGGGCGAGCAGCCCGGGCCGGTCGCGCGTGGCGACTTCGAGCACCGTCCACTGGCGCTCCGGATCCTGGCTGATCTGCGTTTCCGTAGCGATATGGAAGGACTTAACGGTTCGCGGTGTCCGCCGACTGATGGTTCGGGCCCGCTCTCGTTTTAGCGCTTCGGTCAGCGTGTCGGCGATATGGTTGAGTGTTTCCTGCGTGTCATCAACCGGCGATCCATCAGCCTGCAAAACGAAGAAGGTATCCAGTGTTGCACCATCGGTGCCCGAATAAATACGTGCGTCTGCGATGCTGAGCCCCATGGCCTCCAATGACGCGCAAGCTTTGGCGAAAACATGTGTTTCGTCCTTGGCGTGCAGGAAGATCTGGGTCGCAGTCGCGACGGGGGAATCGCTGGCCTGACGAACCAGTACCAGCGGTGCTGCAAGGTCGTGGTGGTCAGCGATGGCTTCGGTGTGCCAGGCAATATCCTCGGGGCGTTCTCGCAAGAAGTAATCATCGCCTCTCGCTTCCCATAAAGCCTCCAGATCCTCCTCCAGGAAGCCCCGGTATTCCAATAGGTCAGCTGCCGCCCGGCGTGTGGCGTTGACCACTTCCTTACGCCCTATGGGATTGCTCAGGCCCCGGCGCAATGCACGGCGAGTCTCGGTATAAAGCTGACGCAGCAATGATGCCCGCCAAGCATTCCACAGCTCCGGGTTAGTCCCGTTGATATCGGCCACCGTCAAGGTGTAGAGATAGTCGAGCCGCTCTTCGGTCGCCACATGACTGGCGAAACGCTGGATTTCCTCAGGATCTGAGATGTCTTTGCGCTGGGATACGGTACTCATCACCAAATGATTTCTCACCAGCCATACCACTAACCCCGTATCCCGGGCGTCCAAACCATGTCTTTGGCAAAAGGCTTCAGCATCGACAGCGCCCAGTTCCGAGTGGTCGCCCCCTCGGCCCTTGCCGATATCGTGATAGAGCGCGGCAATGTAAAGCAGCACAGGGCGGCGCAGTCGCTGGGCGACGCGGGTGGAGACGGGAAAGCGTTCTGTAAAGTCGGCTTTAGAGAAGCGTCGGGTGAAGGCGATCACTTCCATGGTGTGGGCGTCCACGGTGTAGCTGTGGAACATGTCGAATTGCATCTGCCCAACAATGCGCCCGAACTCTGGCAAATAACGCCCAAGCAACCCGTGTCGCCAAAGACGCCGCAATTGCTTGGTCATGTTGTGCGGTGCAGAGAGCAGGGCGATGAACATCTTGGCGACGTCGGGATCGTTGCGGAACTCGTCAGTAATGAGCGAACGCGCGGTGCGCAACTGTCGCAAGGTTTCAGGATCGATACCTTCGATCTCCGGATGATGGCCGATGACAACGAAGAGCCTGAAGAGATTGACCGGCCGCGCCGCAAACACCTGATCGTTGCGCGCTGCGATCAAATGGCCGCGCCTGACGAAATCCTCGTCGATCGCTATGTCGGTCTGCGCATCCTCGCTGTGCAGCAGTCGCTGGTCGAAAATCCGCAGCAACACCTCACTCAATTGATTGAGCACTTGAACCGAGCGGAAGTACTCCTGCATGAACTGTTCGACCGCGAGTTTGTCGCCGTCTTCCAATCCCCACTTGGCAGCGAGCTGGCGTTGGTAGTCAAACAGCAGCCGGTTCTCATCGCGGCCCGCCGCCACATGCAACGCAAAACGCACCCGAGACAGATAGTCTCGGCTCTGATGCAAAATTTGCCGCTCCTGAGCATTCAGGAAGTCATCGCCAGGCACCTCGTCGATCGCGGTGCCAAAGGCGCGCTGGGCAACCCAGTTCACCAGTTGGATTTCTCGTAAACCGCCGGGGCTGCTTTTTACATTGGGCTCCAGGGCGTATTCCACGTGACCAAAATTGTCATGACGCTGGGCGCGCTCGACCAGTTTCGCCTTGAAGAAGCTCGCTGCATCCCACATTTTTTCCGGCGCCGTTCGCGCGGCGAGCGCTGATAGCAGAATGTGGTCACCTACTAATCCGCGCGCCTCCATCAACGTGGTCATGACGGTGAGATCGGCCTTCGCTTGAGCTTCGCAGTCGTCGAGCGTACGAACGCTATGGCCAACGTGCAGGCCAAGATCCCAGAGTGCCGTGACGAAGTGACCGATGCACTCGTCCCGTTCGGCAGCGGGTGTGTCGCCGGCATCAATGAGGATCAGAATATCGATATCCGAGTGGGGGAACAGCTCGCGGCGTCCGTAGCCGCCAACAGCAAGCAGTGACAGGCCCGCCATCTCATTGGTGTGCTCGCGCCAGACGCGCTTCAGTACGCTATCCAACAAATCGCTGCGTGCGCGTAACAGCGGTGCGACGGGTTGGTGGGGTGAGAAGGCGTCTTCTATGCGTGCCTGACCTTGCTGCAGGTAGCTTTGACAATCCTTCCGCCAATCGCCGCTGTCTGTCAGCTGCCCCAGCAGATGCTCAACGTCTGGCGTGTTACTCACCGGTGTCGACTCAGAAGGGGAAAACTTCGTCTTGGCGGCGGGTTAACACTTCACAGCCGTCCTGGGTCACCGCAATGGTGTGTTCCCATTGGGCGGAGAGCTTGCGGTCACGGGTGGTGACGGTCCAGCCATCACGCGCGTTGAGTTTGGTGTGTCGCGCGCCCTGGTTGATCATGGGCTCTACGGTAAAGGTCATGCCGGGTTCCAGCACCAGGCCCTGATTCGGGCGACCGTAGTGAAGCACCTGCGGCTCCTCATGGAAAACGCGGCCAATGCCGTGACCACAGTACTCGCGGACAACGGAATAATGATTGGCTTCGGCATGCTGCTGAATAACGTGCCCCAGATCACCGAGTCGGGCGCCGGGTTTCACCAGTGCCAAAGCCTGATACAGACACTCTTGAGTCACCTTGATGAGGCGGCTTGCATGCGGCGCGACTTTGCCGACCTCTACCATGATGCTGGTATCGCCATGCCAGCCATCTTTGATCACCGTGACATCGATGTTGATGATGTCGCCCGACTTCAGAATTTTCTTGTCTGACGGGATGCCATGGCAGATCACCTCGTTAACCGAGGTGCAGATCGATTTCGGGAACCCTTTGTAATTGAGCGGTGCCGGCGTCGCTTTCTGCACGTTGACGATGTAGTCATGGCAAATACGGTCAATCTCGCCCGTACTCATCCCGGGCTCGACTTGAGGGCCAATCATTTCGAGCACCTCCGCGGCCAACCGACCAGCGACGCGCATGCCTTCGATTTCTTCGGGGGTTTTGGGTGTTACCTGACTCATAGCTGACCGGGGCTCCTGAATAAGCCGCGCAGTGTAACCGTTTCAGCACCACTCTGCTCGGGGCTCGCATCTATTCGGGGGTTGTGGTATAAAGCGCGCCCGCCGATTTCAACGGTGGGCCGAAAGGCCTGTTGGGACGGTGGGTAACCCGGGTCAAAAGACCCAAACGACGAACGTCTGATCACAACCGCGTGCCGGGTGCCGGGCCTTGAAAGCCGGTTGGTCACGTGGGACAGACGGAAGGCAAACCCAAACAGAGAGAGCTATCATGACGCAGGTAAGCATGCGTGAACTGCTGCAGGCAGGCGCGCACTTCGGGCACCAGACCCGCTTCTGGAATCCCAAGATGGATCAGTACATCTTCGGGGCACGCAACAAGATTCACATTATCAACCTTGAGCACACAGTACCTGCGTTCAACGCGGCGCTGGCCGAGGTCAAGCGCCTTGCGGGCAACAAGAATCAGATCATGTTTGTCGGCACCAAGCGTGCGGCTGGCAAGATCATCGAAGAACACGCCGCTCGATGCGGCATGCCGTTCGTCAGCCATCGCTGGCTCGGTGGCATGCTGACCAACTACAAGACGATTCGCTCGTCTATCAAGCGTCTGCGTGAGCTGGAAGAGCAGGAGAAGGACGGCACCTTCGACAAGCTGACCAAGAAAGAAGCGCTGATGCGTACCCGCATGAAAGAAAAGCTCGAGCGCTCGATCGGCGGTATCAAGGATATGGCTGGCCTGCCCGACGTATTGTTCGTGGTTGACGTAGACCATGAGCGTATCGCGATTACCGAAGCCAACAAGCTGGGTATCCCCGTCATCGGTATCGTGGACACCAACAGCAACCCTGACGGTGTCGATTACGTTATTCCGGGTAACGACGACGCAATTCGTGCCATCAAGCTGTACGTCAAAGCGGTTGCTGACGCAGTGCTCGAAGGCAAAGCGGCTAACGGCATGCCTACGGCAGACGAGTTTGTCGAGGTTGCAGCCGAGGAAGACGCGGCGGAGTCACCGGCAGAAGCCGGCTGATCCCAGAGGCCGCGCCCCGCGCGGCTTTTTTTTGAATTCCCAATATCCCGCGCGAGCGGGGTTTTCTGTTTTAGCTACCCGGAATCCCGGGTTACAAGTGTGAGGACGATCACAATGTCTGCTTCTCAGGTAAAGGAACTGCGCGAGCGTACCGGTCTCGGTCTGCTGGAGTGCAAGAAGGCGCTGGCGGCTGCTGGTGGTGATATCGATGTCGCGATTGAAGAGCTGCGCAAGTCCAGCGGCATGAAAGCGGCCAAAAAAGCTGGCCGTACCGCTGCCGATGGCGTCGTAGCGATGCGCATCGCTGACGACGGCAGCTACGGTGTGCTGGTTGAAGTCAACAGCGAAACCGATTTCGTCGCGCGTGACGACAACTTCCTTTCGTTCGTGGGTCAGGTGGTCGAGAAAGCCTTCACTGGCAAAATCACCGACGTGGAAGCACTGGCTGGCGACGAGATCGAAGAGGCGCGCCAGGCGCTGGTTCAGAAGATCGGCGAGAACATCTCTGTTCGTCGTGTCTCACTGGTTTCAGCAGCTGAAGGCGTGGTCGGTGGTTACGTCCACGGCAACAACCGTATCGCTGTCTTGGTAGAAACCAAGGGTGGCGACCAGGATCTCGCGCGTGACATCGCCATGCACGTGGCTGCGGTTAACCCGCAGGTCGTATCTCCCGCCGATATGCCGGAAGAGCTGGTGCAGAAGGAGCGCGAAATCTACACGGCTCAAGCGCAGGAGTCCGGTAAGCCCGCTGAAATCATCGAGAAGATGATCGACGGCCGTATCCGCAAGTTCCTGTCAGAAAACAGCCTGACCGAGCAAGCCTTTGTTAAAGACCCTGAAACCACGGTTGGCAAGCTGGCCAAAGGTGCCGGTGCGGAAATCGTTGGCTTCAGCCGCTTTGAAGTGGGTGAAGGCATCGAAGTCGAGAAAGTCGACTTCGCTGACGAGGTTGCTGCTCAGCTGAAGGGCTGATCATTGCAGATTGCTGAAAAACGGGGCCTTGTGCCCCGTTTTTGTTTCTGTAGTGCCAAATCTGGCTGCGCGCCTTGTTTGGGGCCTTTGTCATTAATCAGTGAGTCTGTGGTCCAGCGCAAACCGCGGTCAGCCGCCAGACGGGCAGTTTGCGGGACACGCCGCAAGTACGTCCATGTAGGCTCTGCGGCGGCCATCCAGGCCGCCGAAGGTCCCGCACCCTCCCCATCTGGCGACTACCCGCTAGCTCAGTGGAAACCACGAGACAGCGGGTAGGCGGGATATAACCGTCGGCGGACCGTGTTTGGCCATGGATGGCCAAACCCGAGCGCACATGGACGTGCTTGTAGCGTGTCCGCTGACGGTTATATCCCGGCTGCCAGCGACCCGCAGCGCACCGAACCGTGTGAAGCCAAGCACTTTGTGCCCATCTTCTCGGGTAAGGCCACACCCGAGCGCACACGGAGAGTCTGCCCCTGTTTATGGGTACGTGCTCGTAGCGTGTCCGCTCAGGACTACACCCCGGCTGTCAGCGACCCGAAGCGCACCAAACGAGGAGCCGTACGTAGGCTGCAAGCGACCCGAAGCGCACCACCCAGGCCTAGAGCGCCCCTGACAGCGACCCGAAGCGCACCATCCGGAGCTATGGCGCAGCTGCCAGCGACCCGAAGCGCGCCAAGTCGAAGTCATCCGGCTGTCAAGCCAACAAAATTTTGGGTTATCTGACCCATTCCTCGGCAGCACATCTAACGTCGAGAGGCGTTCTCCGTTAAGATTGCGCCGGCTTTCAGGGAGGGGACGCAGTGGCGAGTGATAAGGTCTACAAACGGATTCTGCTCAAACTCAGCGGTGAAGCGCTGACTGGGGAAGAGGCTTTCGGGATTGACCCCAAGGTACTGGATCACCTGGCGCTCGAAATTGGCCAGTTGGTGGGTATCGGTGTACAGGTGGGTCTCGTTGTCGGCGGCGGCAACCTGTTCCGCGGCGCAGCCCTGCAAACGGCGGGTCTCGACCGGGTCACGGGTGACCACATGGGTATGTTGGCCACTGTGATGAACGCCCTGGCGCTGCGCGATGCGCTCGAGCGCTCCAATATCTCAACGCAAGTGATGTCTGCAATCCCGATGAGCGGGGTGGTGGATCACTACGATCGTCGCAAGGCGATCCGTGCGCTCTCTGCCGGCGACGTTGTGATTTTCTCGGCGGGTACGGGGAATCCGTTTTTCACTACCGACTCCTCGGCGTGTCTGCGCGGTATCGAGATCAATGCCGACGTGGTGCTCAAAGCCACCAAGGTTGACGGGGTGTATACGGCAGATCCTATGAAGGATCCGACCGCGACCAAATATGACGAGCTGACCTACGATCAGGTGCTCGATGACAAGCTCGAAGTGATGGATCTGACGGCGATCTGTTTGGTGCGCGACCACTGCATGCCGGTGCGGGTCTTTGATATGGCCCAGCGCGGCGCGCTGCTCAATATTGTTCGTGGCGGCGCTGAAGGCACATTGATTCAGTAATGCCAAGACGCCGCGAGTGTGAGCTTGCGGTGCTGATAACAACAGGGAACAAAGATGATTGACGACATTCGAACCGAAGCTGAAGAGCGCATGGGTAAATCGATCGAGGCGCTGCAGCATAATTTCAACAAGATCCGCACCGGACGTGCGCACCCGAGCCTCCTCGACGGTATCAAGGTGGATTACTACGGCGCTGATACACCGCTGAACCAAATGGCGAGTATCAATGTTGAAGACGCTCGTACGCTGGCAGTGACGGCTTTTGACAAGTCGATGACGCCTGCTATCGAGAAGGCGATTATGAAGTCGGATCTCGGCTTGAACCCCGCGACGGCTGGCGAGGTTATTCGTATCCCGATGCCTATGCTCACCGAAGAGACGCGCAAGGGTTACATCAAGCAGGCGAAGGCGGAAGCTGAGTCGGCACGGGTGTCGATTCGAAACGCGCGTCGCGATGCGATGGCCATGCTAAAAGAAATGGTGAAAGAAAAAGAAATCTCCGAGGACGATGAGCGTCGCGGTCAAGACATCGTGCAAAAGACGACCGACGCCTATATCGCAAAGGTCGAGGAAGCGCTTGCCGCGAAAGAAACCGATCTGATGGAGATCTGAGTAGGCTTTCCGGCGCTCCTCAGCTCCACGCTTTCGAATGACTTCGATCAATCTGCCCAAGCCCGTGCCCCGGCACGTTGCCATTATCATGGATGGCAACAACCGGTGGGCCAAGCGGCGCCAACTATCGGGTGTTGCTGGCCATCGCGCCGGGGTAGAGGTGGTTCGTGAGGTTCTCAAGGCGTGTGCGCCACGCGGTATTGAAGTGCTGACGCTGTTTGCGTTCTCCAGCGAAAACTGGGGTCGCCCGGAAACGGAAGTACGCGGCCTCATGGCGTTGCTGGCCAATTACCTTCGCAGTGAGGTACGCAAGCTGAACGAAGACGATATCCGCTTGCGCTTTATTGGTCGTCGGGATCGTTTTAGCCCGCGATTGCAGCGGTTGATGCGGCGGTGCGAGGAAGAAACCGCAAGCAATCGCCGGGCAACGCTCGTACTGGCACTGGATTACGGCGGTCGCTGGGATATTGCTCATGCCGCTCGACAACTGGCGCAAAAAGTCGCCTCTGGTGAGCTACCGCTGGCAGCGATCGACGAGACTGTCATGGCAACTGAGCTGTCGCTGTCGGATTTGCCGGCCCCGGATCTTTGTATTCGCACGGCGGGAGAGCAGCGGGTGTCCAACTTTATGCTGTGGCAGTGTGCCTACGCAGAGCTTTGGTTCACCGATACCTTGTGGCCGGACTTCTCGGTGTCCGATTTGGATAAGGCGCTGGAAGAATACGCGCGACGCGAGCGGCGATATGGACTTCGTCCGCCCGAAAAGGTGGTGGGGGAGCCACGCTAGTAATGCTGCAGCAAAGAATTCTCACAGCGCTGGTGCTGGTGGCTCTATTTTTGTCCGGCGTTTTGTTCGTTGAACCCCTGGTCCTGGCGATGATCTTCGCCGTGGTCGCGGCCGCGGGTGCCTGGGAGTGGGCGCCATTGGCAGGCTGGACGGGCAGGGCCGCCCAAGCATTGTTCGCCCTGATCCAGTTAGGTCTGATTGCCGCTTTGGGCTGGCACTGTGAAGTTCAGGGTGATATGCCGCGGGCGCTGGTGCAGCCTATCGTCGGCGCCGCCTGTTTGTTCTGGTCGGTCGCCACACTTCTGGTTGAAAGCTATCCCGGCAGTGCCCGGGTGTGGCGTTCGGCCCTTGTTCGCAGCCTTATGGGTTGGCTCATTCTCTGTGCCACGTGGCTTTCTGTGGTGTACCTGATGAGTTTGGAGAATGGCTCTTGGCTGCTCGTCCTGCTGGTATTGTTCGTTGCTGTGGCAGATGTAGGTGCGTTCTTTACGGGCAAATCTCTGGGTAAACACAAGCTGGCACCGGCCGTAAGCCCTGGTAAAACCTGGGAGGGCCTGTGGGGCGGTTTGCTGGGTGGCCTGTTGCTGACCAGCCTCGTCTGGTTCAACTTGCCCGATGATTATGCGCACCTGGAGTGGGCGTCTTTGCTGGTGATTGGATTGGCCTGCACTGCAGCCTCGGTCATCGGAGATCTCACCGTCAGCATGGTGAAGCGTGGCAGTGGGGTGAAGGACTCGGGCTCACTGTTGCCGGGCCATGGCGGTTTGCTTGATCGCCTCGACAGTATCTGTGGCGCGGCGCCGGTATTCGCATTGGCGCTGATGCTGGTGGGGTACTGATTGCCTATGCTGAGCGCTGCCGCTGAAAAGGACGCCATGTCGCCGCAACGCGTCGCTGTGCTTGGCGCGACGGGTTCTATCGGGCGCAACACTTTAGATGTCATTGCGCGTCATCCCGAGCGCTATCGTGCGGTAGCGCTGGCCGCTGCAACCTCGGTCGAGGCCATGGTCACGTTATGCCGGGCGCACAGGCCTGAAGTCGCCGTCATGACGGATCCTTCTGCCGCGGAGCGTCTGCGCGTCGCGCTGCAGGATCTTCCTGATATCGATGTGCAGAGCGGGGAAGCCGCGCTCGTCGAGCTGGCGGCTGCGAGCGACGTCGATACTGTGATGGCGGCTATCGTGGGCTTCGCAGGGCTAAGATCGACAGTGGCAGCGGCCCGCGCGGGCAAACGCCTGCTGTTGGCCAATAAGGAATCTCTGGTCAGCGCGGGTCGACTGGTCATGACCGCGGTCTGTGATGGCGATGCAACGTTGCTGCCGATCGATAGCGAACACAATGCGATGTTCCAGTGCTTGACGGTAGACGACCGCGCCCGCCCGCAGCTCGACGGCGTTGAAAAAATTGTACTTACGGCGTCTGGCGGGCCTTTTCGTGGTCGGTCGAGAGTATCGCTGTCCGCAGTCACTCCCGATGAAGCTTGTGCGCACCCCAACTGGTCGATGGGGCGCAAAATATCTGTGGATTCGGCGACGCTGGCCAATAAGGGTCTGGAGTTGGCTGAAGCCTGCTGGTTGTTCGATAGCAAGCCCGGCGACATTGAAGTTGTCGTGCACCCGCAAAGCATCGTGCATTCGATGATCCGCTATCGTGATGGCACCACGCTCGCCCAGTTGGGGATGCCCGATATGCGGACGCCTATCGCTTATGGTCTCGCTTGGCCTCAGCGTATTGACGCCGGCGTTGAGCCGCTGGATTTGATGCAGGTAGGTCGACTCGATTTTGAAGCGCCAGATCTCGAGGCCTTTCCGTGCCTCGCGCTGGCGCAGCAGGCAATTGGCGTCCCGGGAGGTATGTGCGTTTTCAATGCAGCCAATGAAGTGGCGGTAGCGGCTTTCTTGGCGGACTCACTGGGTTTTACCGATATTGATCGGGTGATTGCCGCCACGCTTGAGGCTTTATCTGGGAGTGAACCCGAATCGATCTCTGCGGTCGAAGAGCTCGACGCCAGGGCTCGAGCGTTTGCAAACGAGCAGCTGCGCCGGATGCGCGGCTGATAAAGACGACAGGAGTCGATATGGAGTTGCTGCAAACAATATTGATCGCCGTCGCGACCCTCGGGTTGCTGGTGACGATCCACGAATTCGGCCATTACTGGGTCGCACGGCGCTGCGGCATCAAGGTGCTGCGCTTTTCCGTGGGTTTTGGCACACCATTGATTAAAAAAGTATCCGCGTCCGGCACCGAATTTACGCTCGCAGCGATTCCTCTTGGTGGCTACGTCAAGATGCTCGATGAACGGGAGGCTGAAGTGCCTCCCGAAGAGCGTGATTTGGCGTTCAATCGGCAACCTGTCTGGTCGCGGATCGCAGTCGTCGCAGCGGGCCCGATCGCTAATTTTCTGCTGGCGATCGCCGTATTTTGGCTGCTCTTCTTTCAGGGGGAGCGCGGGTTGGTGCCTGTTGTGGGTGAGGTGCTGCCAGAGTCCCCGGCAGACTTCGCGGGCCTGGAGGTGGGGCAGGAGATTGTCACCATCGATGGCCGCGAGACGCCCACCGTCTCCGCTTTGAACTTCCGTTTACTCGAGCGTTTGGGCGATACGGGCAGTGTCCGCATCGGTGTGCATTACCCGGGCTCCGATGTCATGTATGAGTCCGAGGCGCCGATTGAACGTTGGCTGGCGGGCGAGGAAGAGCCTGACCTGCTGGAAGGGTTGGGGATCAGGATCGATACCCCGCCCGTTCTGCCGGTGATCGAGTCATTGGTCGCCGGGGGCCGGGCTGAAGCGGCCGGCTTCCAACCCGGCGACCGGATCCTAACGGCGGACGGGGTAGCGATGCCCCTGTGGATGGACTGGGTCGAATACGTGCGCGCGCGCCCTGGCCAGACCATCGCTGTGGTCGTCGAGCGGGATGGCCTCAGCTTACCGCTCTCTGTGATCCCCGAAGCGGTTAACGCAGGAGATCAGACCATTGGCTCGGTGGGTATGCAGGTCGATGTTCCTGAAATCCCGGAGTCGCGCATTCGCAGCTTTGATCGCGGTCCGCTTGAGGCTCTGGTGGCCGCCGGCGATCGCACCCTGGAGTTGATTGGTTTCACTTTTGCGTCGATGGGGAAGATGATTCAGGGGCTGATTTCACCCAAGAACCTGTCGGGCCCGATTACGATCGCCCAGGTGGCCGCCAGCTCCGCGGAGTCAGGATTGAGTTCATGGCTGGGTTTTTTGGCGCTCTTGAGCATCTCTCTGGGCGCGCTCAATTTGCTGCCCATCCCGGTCTTGGATGGCGGACATCTCTTGTTCTATTTTGTCGAGGCCTTGACCGGGCGACCGGTTCCCGAGAAGGTGCAGGTCTTCGGCTATCAAATCGGCATGGCACTGGTGCTCAGCATCATGGGCTTTGCTCTGTATAATGACATCCTGCGGCAGTGAGTGATGAGCGATCTGTCCATACAACCCTGCCATGGTGCGCAGGGCGCAACTGTCGCAACGCAGCAGGCCAGCGGGCTTGCCTCCGGGGAACTTACCAAATAGATGTTAGTTAACGACGTGCTACGTTTTCGCCCAGCTGTTCGTCTGATCGGGGTCATGGTGCTGTTGCTAGGGGCCAGCGTCACCCGTGCTCAGCTCGAGCCTTTCACGGTCTCAGACATTCGTGTCGAGGGATTGCAACGCATCTCTGCCGGTAGCGTTTTTGCGGCGCTTCCGGTGGGTGTAGGTGATGTTGCCGACACTTATGCGGTCAGAGCGGCCGCCAAAAGCCTGTTCGCGACCGGTAACTTCGATGACATTTCTGTCGCCCGTGATGGCAACGTGCTCGTGATCAGCGTGGCGGAGCGACCGAGCATCAGCGAAATCAATATTGAGGGCAACAAAGCTATCGAGACCGAAGCGCTGCTGCAGGGTCTGAAAGGTGCGGGTCTGGCCGTCGGTCAGGTATTCCGCCGTTCTACGCTGGAAGGCATGCAGCTCGAGCTGCAGCGCCAGTACGTGCTGCAAGGCCGTTACGATGCCACCATCGAAGCTGAGGTCATTCCCGAGCCTCGCAACCGGGTATCGATTGCGATTGATGTGAATGAGGGTAACGTCGCCTCGATTAAGCACATCAATGTCGTAGGTAACAAAGTCTTTGATGACGAAGAGCTCGCCGATATTTTTGAGCTGAAAACCACTGGCTGGTTCTCGTTCTTCACCAGCGACGATAAGTACGCCAAGGAAAAACTGACTTCAGATCTTGAGTCCCTGAGCTCTTACTACATGGACCGGGGTTATCTGGAGTTCAACATCGACTCGACACAGGTCGCGGTATCGCCCGGTAAGGACGAGGTCTACATTACGGCCAACGTGACCGAGGGTGAGAAGTTCACGGTGAACGACGTGGGTCTGTCTGGGGATCTGGTGCTCCCGGAAGAGGACCTGAGTCGCTTTTTGTTGGTGCGCGAGGGGCAAACCTACTCCCAGCAGCTGGTGACCACGACCGAGGAGTACTTGACCCGTCGACTGGGTAATGAGGGCTACAACTTCGCCAAGGTCACGGGTATTCCTGAGGTCAGCGAGGACGAGGCCACGGTCGGCATCAAGTTCTTTATTGACCCGGGTAAACGCACCTACGTTCGTCGTGTGAATTTCGCCGGCAACATGCAGACCGCTGACGAGGTACTGCGACGTGAAATGCGACAGATGGAATCTGCACCAGCTTCCCAGGCCGCCATTGAGCAGTCGCGCATTCGACTGGAGCGTTTGGGTTACTTCAAGACGGTCGAAGTCGAGACTAACGAAGTCCCGGGCTATGACGATCTGGTCGACGTTGACTTCACCGTGGAGGAGCAATCCTTCGGTTCGATCGGTGGTAGTTTGGGTTTC
>JAZBOZ010000313.1:0-3843 GCA_036351405.1 Halieaceae bacterium | reverse complement strand
CGCCCAACCATCAACGCCGGTCCCCACGGTGGAACGTGCCGTCCGCGGTCCGAGCAGCGGCAACATGACGTAGGGCCCTCGCGGCACTCCCCAAATGGCCAGCGTATGGCCAAAGTCAGTTTGGTACTGGGGAATGCCCATATCGGTTGCGACATCAAAAAATCCGAAAAACCCCAGCGTGCTGTTGATCACCAGCCGACCGGCGCTGTCCAGTGCGTAACCGAACCGACCCTGCAAAGAAGCATTCAACAGCACATTGAAGTCATACAGATTGCGGAAAAAGTTATTAACGCCGGCACGTGCGGGTTTGGGGGTAAAGTCCCGGTATATCGTCGCAGCGGGCCTCAACACCAGCGCATCCGCGCCATCGTTGAACGCAAATATCGCGCGATTGAACTCTTCAAGAGGATCGTCCTCGGAAGCCCCCTGAGAAATCGGCGCACAAAACAACGCCACTGCCGCCAAAACCATGGCTGCAACGTAGTTGTTAGGACCTGTAGAACGCGCCTGCTTCACGATAACAATCCGAAGGGAAAATCGGTGGGGGTATACGGTATCAAAGCCGGAGTGGATTCGCCGGTTCTAGCAGCCAAAAACAGCGGCAATACTGCCACGTGTTTTAGGGGAATAAATCAGCGGGGATGGTCTGTCATCCATTGCTCCACCGCTTGCCACTGCTGATCCAGCCGCTTAACGGACACGGATAAGCGGGTGCCCAGCTGCTGGGCAAAGAGGCTGACCCGGAATTCCTCGAGCATCCAGCGGAATGTCGATGCCTCGGCGGACAGGGCCACGAGACCGGGATAGCGGCTTTTGGCCTCCGCGAGGCGCGTTAACTGGGGCTGCAGACGTGCCATGGCCTCCTGATCCTTACCATACTGCCCATTCAATCGCTCAGCCCGGTGCCGGATCGCCTTGGCATAACGGGGGTACTGTTGCAGCCACTCAGCGGGCGCCTGGGCGATGACCCCATCGGCAAACAATCCGTCAATTTGCGCCGCGATATCGTCGCGCGAATCTGAAAACCGTTCGGCCGGATAGCCTGCCAGTGCAGTACGCGCAGCAGAGAGGGCCTCAACCGCAGTCACTAACTGCTGCGCCAACTCATTGGCTGCCGGTACCCAGCGGCTGCGGGTATTGGCCAATGCCTTTTTGAACCCCGCCTCGTCACGGGGTTCACGATTACCGCAAACCTGAGCATAGGCTGCCTCAATGATCGCGTTCACCAGCGCACTTCGATCTAATCCCGCTCCAGCCAGCGCCAGCTTGGCCCGGTTGTCCGCAAACAGCTGCTTGCGCAGGGTCTTGACGGTTTGTGCGCTCTGTTTCATCGCCAACGCAGCAACACCTCGCGGATGCCACAGCTTGGCTTCAGAGAGGTAGTCGCACAGCACAACATCAAGACGGTCGCCCTCTACCCTCAGTGCCGGGTAGGACACCACCGTCATTCCAGCAGCGCGGGCCCGCCATTCGACCGGGAGCTCGCCGAAGTCCCACTGCTTGACGTCCTGTTTCGCGGGCGAGTCCTTGACGCTTATCTCCTGAACGGGCGCCTGATCCCGGAACGTTTCCACCAGAGCGGCCATATCCCGCCCCTGTGCGAGCAGCTTTCCGCGTTCATCCACGAGACGAATATTCATGCGGTAGAAATCTTCAAGCGCCTCGGCTGACCAGTCGCTCTCCGCCACTTGGACCCGGCGCTGCCGCTGCAGCGACTCACTCATCGCGCGGGTGAGCGGCGTGTCCTCGGGGACCATATCGGCGAGCAGGCCGTCGACCACGTCGGGAACAGGCACCAGCTGTTTGCGCAGCGGTTTGGGTAACCCCCGAATAAGCGCAATGCACTTCTCCCGCAGTAGCCCGGGAACCAGCCATTCGAAGCGGTGCCGGGGTGTGCGATTGAGTAGCGGCAGTGGGACAGTTACCGAGACACCATCGGCCTCGTTACCCGGCTCGAACTGGTAACTCAAACGAAATTCGATATCACCATGCCGCAGTGTTTTGGGGAACTGCGCCTCAACAGCGCCACCCGGGTCGCGGGTGAGGACTTGCGAGCGCTCAAGCCGCAGCATCGCGTCCGCTTCAGGGGTTTGGCGCAGCCATTTATCAAGCCGCGCAGCGCTGCTGACATCATCGGCAAGCCGTTCATCGTAGAACTGAAACAGAACGTCCTCATCGACGAGTAAATCTCGCCGCCGCACCCGGGACTCCAGCTCTTCAACACTGCGAATCAGCTTCAGGTTGTGTTTCAAAAACACTGGGGGCTTGTGATACTGACCCGGAACCAACGCTTCACGGATAAAGAGCTCGCGCGCTGCTTGCGGATCGACGTCGCCAAAATCAACTCGTTTGCCATCGCTAATCGTCAACCCGAACAACGTGACCCGCTCGGTCGCCATCACCCTGCCAGAGCGCATTTGCCAGGCCGGTGAATGATGATGACGCTTGAGCAAGTAGGGGTTAATGCTCAGCAGCCATTCGGGCTCGATAGCCGCGCACTGCCGGGCAAACACCTGGGAAGTCTCAACGATTTCCGAGGCCACCAACCACTTGGGCGGCTTCTTATACTGGCCGGAACCCGGGAATACCTGCAGCTTTCGATTGCGCGCACCGTTAAACGTCTTCCCTTCGTCCCACTGGGCAATATTGCCAAGCAGCCCCGACAGCAACGCCTTATGGATACCCTCGTAGTGCTCTTCCTCGGGCAGCTCCGCGCGCGGCTTCATGCCCAGCTGTCGGCTGGCAATCACCAGCTGTCCATGGATATCCCGCCACTCGCGCAGCCGCAGATAAGACAGATATTCGCGCTTGCAGAGTTTGCGGAGCTGGTTCTGACTCAGCGCCTGACGCTGTGCTTCGTAATAACGCCAAAGCGACAGCCATGACATGAAATCAGATCGCGGATGGTTGAACCGGGCATGGGATTGATCCGCTTGCGCACGCTTATCGGCAGGACGCTCGCGCGGATCCTGCACCGCCAAGGCGCTGACAATAACCAGCACTTCCGACAGCACATGCGCCTCGTCCGCTGCAAGCAACATCCGCGCAAGTTTGGGGTCTACCGGCAGGCGAGCCATTTTTCGGCCCACACTCGTGAGTTTGCCCCGTTTTGAAACCGCACCCAGCTCCTCGAGCAACCGATAACCATCGCGGATCATTTTGGGTTCGGGAGGATCGATAAACGGGAAGCGCCCCACATCGCCCAACCCCAGCTCCAACATGCGCAAGATGACTGCCGCCAAGTTGGTCCGTAGGATCTCCGGGTCGGTAAATTCGGGTCGGCCCAGAAAGTCCTGCTCGCTGTACAGCCGCAGGCAAACACCTTCCGCTACCCGCCCGCAGCGTCCCATTCGCTGGTTGGCACTCGCTTGCGAGATGGGCTCAATAGGCAATCGCTGCAGTCGGGTTCTATGGCTGTAACGACTGATCCTCGCCTCACCAGGGTCAATCACATAGCGAATACCCGGCACCGTTAACGAGGTTTCAGCGACGTTGGTTGCCAGTACGACTCGCATGCCCGCACCGCCGGGGGTGAACACTTTTTGTTGCTCGCCCTGACTCAAGCGCGCATAGAGCGGCAACACCCGAAAGCGATCGCTGCCCCGCAGTCGGTGCGCGATCTCCCGGATCTCGCGCTCACCCGGCAAAAACACCAACACGTCGCCTCGGGGCCCGAATTCGCCGGCATCAATGGCTTGCACGAGATCGGCAATTTGGCTCTGCACGCCCTCATCCCGGTCTTCGACGTCGCCGATGTAATGCAGGTCAACCGGATAAGTGCGGCCGGACACCTCGATGACCGGCGCGTCGTTAAAGTGTCGGGAGAAGCGCTCTACGTCGATG
>JAZBOZ010000312.1:0-4173 GCA_036351405.1 Halieaceae bacterium | reverse complement strand
CCAGCTGGCACCCGGTGGCCGTCTGGTGATGCCCGTGGGCGGGCAGATACAGCAATTGGTGCAGGTCACAATGACGCCAGACGGTCTCGAGACGACAGCGGTCGAAGAAGTGCGCTTCGTGCCCATGTTGCCCGGTCGACAAACCTGATGTCTGGCTGGCTCGGTATCTATGTACGCGGTATTGCGATGGGCGCTGCGGACATTGTGCCGGGCGTGTCGGGTGGGACGGTTGCGTTGATTACCGGCATTTATGACCGCTTACTCGCGGCACTTGCCAGTGTTGATGTCCGGCTGCTTCGGCTCGTATTACAGCGCCGCTGGCGCGACGCCTGGCAGCAGGTGGATGGGTCTTTCCTGATCGCACTATTGGCCGGCGTGGTAACCGCTATCGTGGCATTGGCGAACGTCATTGCGTGGCTGTTACAGCAGTATCCCGAGTTGCTCTGGTCGTTCTTCTTTGGTTTGGTCGCCGCAAGCTCGGTTTATCTGGCGCATCAGGAGCTTGATCGTCCGCGAATGGTGGAGGGGGTCGCGCTGTTATTCGGCTGCGTCGCCGCGATATTGATCGCGCTGGCGCCTGCTGGCGGGTTTCTACCCGGTGTGATGGGGTTTTTTCTCGCGGGTAGCATCGCCATCTGCGCCATGATTTTGCCCGGTATTTCCGGCAGTTTTATCCTGCTGTTGCTGGGTATGTATCAGCCAGTGATTTCTGCATTAACGGAGTTGCGTTTGATCGAACTCCTCGCTTTTGTGGTCGGCTGCGGGCTCGGTCTGTTGTTGTTCAGTCGCTTGCTGCACTGGCTGCTCGAGCGCTATCGGCATTCCGTGATGTCTTTGTTAACCGGCTTTCTAGCGGGTTCGCTGGTGGCTTTGTGGCCCTGGCAGCATACGCTGAGTACGGTGCTGGATCGCCACGGTGAAATGAGGCCGGTGCAGCAAATGCCGATCGGCCCATGGCGTTATGCGGCAGAGGGTGGAGACCCGCAAATCTTGGGATGCCTGTTAGCAGCCGGCGTTGGCGTGATGATCATCATCGCCACGCACCGATGGGTGGTAGCGGGTCGGGATTGATGCGGGCCGTCGGCGGTATCGTAGTGATCGTCGGCTGTTCGCTGCTGGCGAGTTGTGCCGATACGCCGCCAGCACCGGTAGAAGATCGCTCCGCGACGGGTAGGCAGTCGACAGCGCGGCCCAAGACCTATGAATCCGCGTTACGGCCGGGTAAGCCGTACACGGTTCGTCGCGGCGATACGCTGTATTCAATCGCCTTCCGTTTGGGCATGGACTTCAAAGCGCTGGCTCGTCGCAATGCCATCAGGGCGCCTTACACCATTTTCCCCGGACAAGTTCTCGCCACAGATCTCCGCTCTGGGTCTACCGCTGCTAAAAAGCCTGCGAAGCAATCGCCATCGGCCAGTAACAACGCGCGCACCAGTCAGCCCAAGCCGAAAACGGTGACATCGCCCAAGGCACCCTCTAAAACAACTCCCAAAACAACCCCCAACGCGCCAAAGCCCGACGCCACGGCAGTCACGGTACCGAAACGAAAAGTTGGCTCAGTGGGCAATAAGCCCGTGTCGCGCTGGCGATGGCCCAGTGCGGGACGAGTGACTCGCGGTTATTCCAACAACCTGCATAAGGGTATCGATATCGCGGGCACGCGCGGTGCACCTGTGAGAGTCGTTGCAGCGGGTAGTGTGGTTTACGCAGGTACCGGAGTGACGGGCTATGGCGCGTTGATCATTGTCAAGCACAACGAGGACTACCTCAGTGCTTATGGTCACAACGACAGGTTGCTGGTTGAAGAGGGTGAGCAGGTGGCGGCGGGTCAGGAAATTGCCAAGATGGGCAGCACAGGCACGGATACCGTGAAGCTACACTTTGAAATTCGCCGGCGTGGCCAGCCGGTCGACCCGCTCAAAATACTGCCCAAACGCTGACCGTTAGGGCAGGCGGTATCAGCGCTCGAGCAACTCCAGCTTATTGGGCTTGCCCTTCCATTCGGCCGCATCGGGCAGGGCGTCTTTCTTCTCGGTGATATTGGGCCAGATCTCCGCCAACTCAGCATTGAGTTCCAGAAAGTTTTCCTGGCCTTTGGGCAGCTCATCCTCGGAGAAGATCGCATCGATCGGACACTCCGGCTCGCACAGTGCGCAGTCGATGCACTCGTCGGGGTGGATCACCAGAAAGTTCGGGCCTTCGTAGAAGCAGTCCACCGGGCACACTTCGACGCAGTCGGTGTGCTTGCACTTGATGCAGTCTTCGCCAACAACAAATGTCATGAATAGAGTCCTCCAGAATTAGCCGCGAAGCATACCGCCACTGGGCGTGAAAACCAAAAAACCCGGGCAGATTTCCATAATTTCAAAGGCCATCCCCCTCGGCCTGGGCTTTGAGGGCGTAAAGAGCATCGAGCGCCTCCCGTGGCGTCATGCTATCGGGGTCGAGCGCTTCCAACCGTTCGAGTACAGGGTCCCGGCGGGCCGCCTGAAATAGATCGTCCTGAGCGGGTGCGAGCGTTTGATACGTTGCCGCCGGCTTGGGTGCAGATTCCAGCTCTTGGAGTTTGTCACGGGCCGCACGCAGAACGGTGGGCGGCACACCAGCGAGACGGGCGACCTGTAGCCCGAAACTGCGATTGGCGGGCCCTTCCTGAATGTTATGCATAAACACCACATGGTCTTCGTGCTCGGTGGCATCGAGGTGCACATTGGCCATCTCGGGGCAGCGCTCGGGCAGGGCTGTGAGTTCGAAGTAGTGGGTCGCGAACAGGGTGAAAGCGCGGATCTCGCTGGCCAGTGTCATGGCTGTGGCCCAGGCGATACTAAGTCCGTCGAAGGTGCTGGTGCCGCGTCCGATTTCGTCCATCAGAATCAAGCTGTTTGCCGTCGCGTTGTGGAGAATATTGGCGGTCTCGGTCATCTCGACCATGAACGTCGAGCGGCCACTGGCGAGGTCATCCGATGAGCCAATGCGGGTGAAAATCCGGTCGAGAATGGACAGCTTTGCCTGCGACGCCGGCACATAAGCACCCACATGAGCGAGCAAGGCGATCAGCGCGGTTTGCCGCATGTAGGTCGATTTACCGCCCATGTTCGGACCGGTGATCAGCAGCATGCGCCGGTGCTGATCCAGTTGAGTGCTGTTGGCAATGAACGGTGTGTCGCTGACCTGTTCGACGACCGGGTGTCGTCCACCGTTGATCGCAATACACGGCTCGTCGCTGAATTCGGGTCTGCACAGATTGAGCGCATTGGCGCGTTCGGCGAAGCAGGCGAGCACATCGAGATCACACAGCGCTCGCGCTGTGGATTGCAATGCCGACAGTGATTCGTTGAGTGTTCCTAGCAGCGAATCGTAGAGCTGCTTCTCTCGCGCCAGTGCTCGGCTCTTGCTCGACAGTGCCTTGTCTTCGAAAGCCTTGAGTTCCGGGGTGATGAAACGCTCGGCGTTTTTGAGGGTTTGACGGCGAATGTAGTGATCGGGTGCCTGCTCGGACTGGGCCCGGCTGATCTCGATGTAGTAGCCGTGGACCCGGTTGTAACCGACTTTGAGTGTGGAAATGCCGGTGGCCTCACGCTCGCGGGCCTCGATCTCCATGAGATAAGCGCCCGCGTTCTCACTGATCGATCGCAATTCATCGAGCTCTGTATCGAAGCCATTGGCAATGACGCCACCGTCACGAATCACCACCGGCGGGTTTTCCACCAGAGCGCGGGACAGTAAATCGACAGTCTCAGGGTACTCGGCGAGGTCATGAAATAGCTGCTGCAGGCGCGCTGTCTGCTGGGGCAGTGCACCGCGAATAGCACCCAACAGCGCAAGCGAATCAGCCAGCCGGGTGAGGTCGCGCGGTCGCGCTGAACGCAGCGCGAGTCGGGCGAGAATCCGTTCCAGATCGCAGACCTGTTTGAGAGGATCGCGCACCCGCTCGAAAGCGTACTCGCTGCCAAGCGCTTGAATCGCATCCAAACGGCTGTTGAGCTCATCCCGGTCCTTGATCGGTCGATGCAGCCAACGGCGCAAGTGGCGAGCACCCATTGCGGTGACGGTGCTGTCGTACACGGAAAACAGCGTATGACTGTCGCCACCGGCCAGATTCCGGTCGATTTCAAGGTTGCGGCGCGTGGCGGCATCGAGCAGTACAGTGTCGTCCGGCCGCTCTTGCATTAT
>JAZBOZ010000311.1:0-2061 GCA_036351405.1 Halieaceae bacterium | reverse complement strand
TCCTCTATCGGTTACATCAGGACGGCGTGCCGGTTCGTGTCTGGACGTTAACCACCCCGATTCTCTCCACCGTCGTGGGCCATAGTGAATACGCGAAGTTATTGGAGGAAATCAGGGCGCATTTGCCAGTGTCACGAATTCTTGTGTCCACGCTCATCGGGCATAGCCTTGATATCTACAAAATGGGCTTGCCCATTATTCATATCCTCCATGATTACTACCCCTGGTGTCCGCCGCTTTACGCGACTTGGGAGACGCCTTGTCAAAGCTGTAATAGCGATCGGATGACTCAGTGTTTGGTCGAAAACGACGCGCACCGCTTTTTTCGCGACGCGCAAACCTCTCAGTTTTTGGCAGTTCGAGACGCCTTTGTTGATTGCATCGCAAAGAGTGATGCCAAATTGGTGGCGCCCTCTGAATCCGTTGCTCAGCGCTGGCGTGGCTTATCGACTGGCTTTGCGGATACCAACATAGCGATTATTGCGCATGGTCTCTCGCCGGATTTGTTAAGCGGTTTTGACAGCACCCCCGTTATACCTGCCGCCAAGGAGCGCCTTCGGGTGGTCGTTATCGGCAGTTTGGCGCCACACAAAGGAGGTGCACTACTCGAAGCAGCGCTCGATGCCATTACGGCATTTGCTGACCTCCATCTCATTGGCTGTGGTTCTGAGGACATGCCGGTAAAAACCCGCCCCGGGGTCGTCATGGTTGAGAGCTACGTAGCGAGCGAACTGCCTGCCTTATTGGCTGACGCGGCGCCCGACGTGGCCTTATTGCTCTCAGTTGTCCCAGAGACGTTTAGCTATACGTTGAGCGAGATACATGCTGCGAACATTCCCTGTGTGGCCACTAACCTCGGTGCATTTGCTGATCGTATCGTCGATGATGAGACAGGATTCCTCATCGATGTTACGCCCCAAGCCCTCGTTGCGCAGTTGACCTTGCTCAATCTCGATCGCGGCCGACTTGCCAAGGTAAGACAGAATCTCGCCGCTCAGCAACCGCGGTTGATTTCAGAGATGGTTGCTGATTATGCGGTGGTTTCGGCAGGTCTGTTGGCTTATCAGCGTCCTCGCTGGCCTATGCTGCCTGTGGGTGAGGCCGCTCCCAAGGTTTTCATTGGTCCAGAGCTCACGTATCGAGACGCGCTCTGTGGGTTTCTCGCTTACTCACTGGATAAAGTACGTCAATCTCCCCGCTTGCCCGCCTGGATGCGGGGTTTGCTGAGTGCCTTGTTGCGTCGATTAATACGCTTTTTGTGTGAAAGGTGACGTCACGTTTACTGTGTGAAGATAGCAACGGATGATTAGGAGTATCCGAGGCACCGGCTGGCATTTGACGTACTGAGTTCTTTTAGCGTTTGTGCGACTGTTGTCGAAAACGCGGTCTGAATAGCTTCGGCGAAAGGTTTCTCTTCACCAATGTTGGCACGCTCCAACTCTGGAGGCGCGTCGATGGCCAATGTCTCCATCAGACTGTGATACGCATGCGGCATAGATTCGTAACGTAAAAGATAGGCATCCTGTCGATCTGTTGCGAAGCGCCAAAGCCCGTCACTGACGGATTCTAGATCGTTTAGCCCAAATCCCATGACGGGTTGAAACTGGCTCGCGAACCAGAAATGGGGCTGCAGGAATCGACCCAGCAGAAACAAAAAGTCTTCAAAGGACTTTGTGTCGGGGAAGTTTAAATGCTGGTCGAGAGAGCGTCGAACCTCCACGGTTAAATCATCCAGGGTGTTTACATGTTGCAAGGCTTGCGTGATGCGTAACATCAGCAGCTCCAGCCCCCGCTGTACGATGTCAGCTTGGTTCTCTGGGTCTACGTGCACACCAGCGCTGCTCAAGCTATAACTCAGCGAGCTCATATGCCCTTCAATTTCTTGGCCTATGGCGGAGCGAAACCAGTCAAATGGGTCGCGACAGAGTGTTAGCAAAGTGCATTGCTCTCCGGCTGGAGGCGCTTGCAGTAAACGGTAGGCTTTGATGTTCTCGGTCAGCTGGCCAAGGGAGTGTTCGAAAAAGTAGGGGTCGATCTGTGGCTTGCAAAGTAGACTCAGCG
>JAZBOZ010000310.1:0-48557 GCA_036351405.1 Halieaceae bacterium | reverse complement strand
CAAGGAATGGATCATGAGGTGCAGAAGCCGTTTCGCTTCTGTCTGAAAGCCCATGGTCTCTTTGTTGGCTGCAGCCGTCATTGATGATCTCCCGGAGTTATCAACCTATGTGCTCTACATGGGGACCGGCTGGAATTATTTCAATGGATTCGAAGCGATTTCAGACATAAAAAAGCCCGCACAGGGCGGGCTTTAGTGGGGAGCGCGGTCGATTACCAACCGGTGATTTCGCCCAGCGCCTTGCCGATATCCGCCAGCGATCGGACGGTCTTCACACCGGCATCCTCTAACGCTGCGAATTTCTCGTCCGCTGTGCCTTTGCCGCCCGAGATAATCGCACCAGCGTGGCCCATGCGCTTGCCCTTAGGAGCGGTCACGCCCGCGATATAGGAGACGACCGGCTTGGTAACGTTATCCTTGATAAACGCAGCGGCCTCTTCTTCAGCCGTGCCGCCAATCTCGCCGATCATGACGATCGCTTCGGTCGCGGGATCCTCTTGGAACAACTTCAGAATGTCGATGAAATTACTGCCAGGGATGGGGTCACCACCGATGCCGACACAGGTTGATTGACCGTAGCCTGCATCAGTCGTCTGCTTGACGGCTTCGTAAGTCAGGGTGCCGGAGCGCGACACGATGCCGACCTTACCCGGTAGGTGGATGTGGCCAGGCATGATGCCGATCTTGCACTCACCGGGTGTAATAACGCCGGGACAGTTCGGGCCGATTAAGCGGACACCCAGCTCGTCGCAGCGTACCTTGGCTTCCAGCATATCCAGGGTGGGAATACCCTCGGTGATGCAAACGACCAGCTTGATGCCGCTATTGGCGGCTTCAAGGATAGAGTCCTTGCAGAAAGGCGCTGGCACATAGATGACCGACGCCTCAGCACCCGTCTCAGCAACCGCTTCTGCCACGGTGTTGAATACGGGCAATCCGAGGTGTTCCTGACCACCCTTGCCCGGAGTTACACCGCCAACCATCTTCGTGCCGTAGGCGATCGCCTGTTCCGAATGGAAGGTGCCCTGAGAGCCGGTGAAACCCTGGCAAATGACCTTAGTCTCACTGTTGATCAAGATACTCACGCTGCACCTCCCGCTGCTGCAACCACCTGCTGGGCAGCATCAGTCAAGCTGCTCGCGGCGATAATGTTCAAACCACTGTCGGCCAGTACTTTCTGGCCCAGCTCGGCGTTGTTGCCCTCGAGACGTACCACGACCGGGACAGTCACGCCCACTTCTTCGACCGCGCCAATCACACCCTCGGCAATCAGATCACAGCGAACGATACCGCCGAAAATATTGATCAAAACGGCTTTGACACTGTCATCAGACAAGATGATTTTGAAGGCCTCGGTCACGCGCTCCTTGGTTGCGCCGCCACCGACGTCGAGGAAGTTAGCGGGTGCGCCACCATGGAGTTTGACGATGTCCATAGTGCCCATCGCGAGGCCGGCACCGTTGACCATACAGCCGATGTTGCCATCGAGCGCCACATAGTTGAGCTCCCACTGCGCCGCGTGGGCTTCCCGGGCGTCTTCCTGGGATGGGTCGTGCATGGCCATCAGCTCAGGATGTCGATACAAGGCGTTGGAATCGACAACCAGCTTGGCGTCGAGGCAGTGCAAGTTGCCTTCGGTGGTAATGACCAGCGGGTTCACTTCGATCAGCGCAAGGTCCTTGTCCTGAAACAGCTTGGCGAGGCCGACAAAAATGTTCACGAACTGCTTAACCTGTTGACCTTTGAGGCCAAGGCGGAACGCCAGGTCGCGACCCTGATAAGGCTGGGGGCCGACCAGCGGATCGATTGTCGCTTTGAGAATTTTCTCAGGGGTTTCCTCTGCGACTTTCTCGATTTCCACACCACCTTCGGTAGACGCCATGAACACGATCCGACGCGTCGACCGATCGACAACCGCTCCCAGGTACAACTCCTCGGCGATATCAGTGCAGGACTCGACAAGAATCTTTGAGACCGGTTGGCCATTCTCGTCGGTTTGGTAGGTCACCAGATTCTTACCCAACCAATGGTGCGCAAACTCGCGAATTTCATCGGTGGTCTTGACCAGCTTTACGCCGCCGGCCTTACCGCGGCCACCCGCGTGAACCTGTGCTTTGACGACCCACATGTCGCCACCGATTTGCTGTGCTGCTTGAACCGCTTCCTCGGCGGTGTCTACGGCATAGCCGGTAGACACCGGTAATCCGTACTCGGCGAACAGCGCCTTGCCCTGATACTCGTGAAGGTTCATGTCCTCACTCCGTTAGATTGAACAAATGAAATGGGGCCACCCTCGGGTGACCGGATCTGCGCTCTTGTGCCTAGCGCTTCTTGCGATTCGCCATATGGATGGCGTGACCATCCACAGCCAATGCAGCTTCGTGCACGGCTTCGGAAAGGGTTGGATGCCCGAACACCATCAGCTGCAGGTCTTCAGTACTGGAACCAAACTCCATCGCAATCACAATCTGCTGTACCAAATCGGCAGCTGACGGACCCACGACGTGGGCGCCGAGGATGCGGTCCGTCTTGTTGTCTGCGATGAGCTTCACCATGCCATCGGTGTTGCCTGATGCGAGCGCCCGACCGATCGCACTGAAGGGGAAGGTGCCGACTTTGTAGTCGTAGCCCTCAGATTTCGCCTCCTGTTCGGTCATCCCTACCGCTGCGACCTCCGGGTCGGTGTAAATGATTGAGGGAATGCAGTCGTAATTGAGCTGAGTCGGCTTGCCGGCGATACGCTCGGCCACCATGACACCCTCTTCCGAGCCCTTGTGCGCCAGCATGGGGCCGCGAACAATGTCACCAATCGCCCACACGTGAGGCGCCTCGGTCGCGCATTGGTCGTTGACGTGAATGAAACCCCGTTCATCCTGGGTAATGCCCGCATCCGCGGCGAACAGATCGTCCGTTTGCGGCCGACGACCTACAGAAACAATCAGTCGATCGAAAGTTTCAGTGTGGGTCTCTTCGCCCAACTGGTACGTCACAGTGACTTGACCATCGGCGACCTCGGTGCCTGTCACCCGGGCGCCCAGGCGCACATCGAGCCCCTGCTTTTTGAAGATTTTCCCGGCTTCCTTGGCGATCTGTTGATCCATCGCAGGGAGGAACGTATCGAGTGCCTCGAGCAGCACAACTTCAGCGCCGAGCCGCCCCCAGACGCTGCCCAATTCGAGGCCAATAACGCCTGCGCCAATCACGCCCAGCCGCTTGGGTACCTCACTGAACTCAAGTGCGCCGGTTGAATCGACGATGTATTCGTTGTCGATCGGCGCAGGGGGGATATTGACAGGTGTGGAGCCCGTGGCGAGTACCACGTTTGCGGCCTCGTAGGTCGACACATTTCCCTCAGCGTCCGTCACCTCGACTTTATGGCCAGCGAGCAGCCGACCGCGGCCCTGAATGACTTCGACGCCGTTGTGCTTCAACAGGCCGGCAATACCGCCCGTCAGCTGACTGACGATCTTTTCCTTGCGCTGCATCATTTTTGCAACGTCGATACTCGGCCCACCGACCTCGATACCGTGATCCTTAAAGTGCGCCTGGGCTTCTACGAACTTATGTGAGCTATCGAGCAGCGCCTTGGAGGGAATACAGCCCACATTAAGGCAGGTGCCGCCGAACACCGGCTTCATTTTGTCATCGGTCCACATTTCCACCAGCGCCACTTGCTGACCCAACTGGGCAGCTCGAATAGCGCAGACATAGCCGGCAGGACCCGAGCCAATCACAACAACATCGTAAGCATTGGACATAGTGTGCTCCTTATCGGTTCGGGCTGATCAAAGCTGCAGCAAGATACGTGCAGGATCCTCGATGAGGCCCTTCACGGTGACCAAGAATTGCACTGCGGTCTTGCCGTCAATCAGGCGATGATCGTAGGACAGCGCGAGGTACATCATGGGCTGAATGACCACTTGCCCATCGATCGCTACCGGGCGCTCCTGAATCGTGTGCATGCCGAGAATGCCGGTTTGTGGCGGATTGAGGATGGGCGTCGACAGCAGCGAGCCAAAAACGCCACCATTCGATACGGTGAACGTACCGCCGGTCATCTCATCGATGGTGAGTTTCTTGTCTCTCGCCTTCAAACCCAAGTCACGGATAGCGGCCTCGACGTCGGCAATACTCATGAAATCCGCATCGCGGAGTACAGGGACCACCAAACCATCGTTGGTTGATACCGCCACACCAATATCCTGATAACCGTGGTAGACCACGTCGTTACCGTCGATCGAAGCATTGACCTCCGGGAAGCGTTTGAGCGCCTCACAGCAGGCCTTGACGAAGAAGCCCATGAAGCCGAGACGGGTGCCGTTATGGGTCTTCTCGAACTGATCTTTGTACTGCTTGCGCAGCTTCATCAGTGGCGCCATGTTGACCTCGTTAAAGGTTGTCAGCATGGCAGTTTGCTGCGTCGCGTCGAGCAGGCGCTCAGCGATGCGAGCACGCATACGCGTCATGGGCACACGCTTTTCAACACGCTCACTGCTCGGACCTTCAACGGTTTCAACCACCTGCTGTGGCGCCGCGGCAGGTTTGGGTGCTGATTGCGGCTTGCTCTCAAGGTAAGCCAGAACATCTTCTTTGGTGATCCGCCCGCCTTTACCGCTACCTTTAATATCAGCTGCATCCAGGCCGTGTTCAACCAGCATCTGACGAACGGCAGGCCCCATCTGCACGTCATCACCACCCGCTGCTGAACTGGCATCAGCATCGCTGTCGCCAGCAGATTTTTCAGGCGCGGGTGGTGTCGTTGCCGTCGCCGCTGCAGCAGCGCCTGGCTCCAGCCTAGCTAAGACCGCCTCGCTGGCGATCGTTTCGCCCTCTGCGGCAACGATGCTCGAGAGAACGCCGGACTCGGGTGCAACGACTTCCATGACGACCTTGTCGGTCTCGATTTCAACCAACAACTCATCCCGTTGAACGCTGTCACCCTCTGCCTTGTGCCAGGTAGCGACTTCACCATCCGCGACCGACTCCGGAAACGCGGGCGCCTTGATTTCTATAGCCATTGTTAGTGTCCTGTCTCTGTCGAGTCTCAATTACCCCAGGGCATCGGCCCCAGTGCTTCGTTGATGAATTGTTCTTGCTCTTTAACGTGCAGCGCTGTGTAACCGGCAGATACAGAAGCGGAGGCTTCACGTCCGGTGTAGCGCAGGTAAACGTCTACTTTGTGCCGCTGAATGACACGGCGCATATGGTGCTGACTGGCGTACCAGGCTCCCTGATTCATGGGCTCCTCCTGACACCACACGGCATCTTCAATCGCCGTGTATTTTGCGATCACTTCCTCCAAGTCCTGCTGTGGGAAGGGATACAGTTGCTCGATACGAATCAAAGCGATGTCGTCGATCTCGCGCTCGCGCCGCGCTGCTCGCAAGTCATAGAAAACCTTGCCCGAGCAGAGGATGATGCGGCGTACCTTACCCGGATCGAGGTTATCGGTTTCATCCAGAACGGTTTCGAACTTGCCGTCAGCCATTTCTTCCAGTGTGGATGTCGCCTCTTTGTGACGAAGCAAGCTCTTGGGTGACATCACCACTAGCGGCTTGCGCAGCGGGCGAATCGCCTGCCGGCGGAGCATGTGGTAGACCTGCGCGGGGGTCGTGGGCATGCACACTTGGATATTGTGTTCCGCACAAAGCTGCAGGTAGCGCTCGAGTCGTGCCGATGAGTGCTCCGGTCCCTGACCTTCATAACCATGCGGCAGGAGCATGGTCAGACCACACAGACGTGACCACTTGTACTCACCACTGGTGATGAACTGATCGATCACCACTTGCGCGCCATTGGCGAAGTCGCCGAATTGCGCTTCCCAGATCACCAAAGTGTTGGGAGAGGTTGTGGCGTAGCCGTATTCAAAAGCGAGAACCGCCTCTTCGGACAGCAGCGAATCATAGATCTTGAATTCCGCCTGCCCCTCTTCCAGATGCTGCAGAGGAATCCAGCAGCCCTCTTCTTTTTGGTTATGCAAAACCGCATGACGGTGAGAGAAGGTACCGCGACCCACGTCTTGGCCAGTGATCCGAACAGGATAACCCTCGGTCAATAGCGTGGCGTAGGCCATGGTTTCGGCGAAGCCCCAGTTGATCGCCATGGCACCGGCACCCATCTTGCGGCGGTCCTCGAGCAGTTTTTTAACCTGACGTTGCGCGGTAAAGCCCTCGGGGGTCGCGCTCATCTTTTCAGACAGGGTTTTGAGCCTGCTGAGTGGCGCCGAGGTATCACAGTCTGCAGTCCAGGTGTGCCCGAGGTATGGTGTCCAATCGACAAAGAGCGACTTGTTGGGCTCCATGACCAATGAACTCACGAGAGGCTCTCCGCGATCCAGAGATCCACGGTAACGCTCCATCAGTGCCTCGTCTTCCTCCGTGGTCAGCAGGCCGGCTTCGACCAGGCGACGTGCATAGAGATCTCGTGTTGGCGGATGTGTTTTGATGGCCTGATACATGCGAGGTTGCGTGACTGACGGCTCATCAGCCTCGTTATGGCCACGACGGCGATAGCAGACCAAATCGATCACGACATCGCGCTTGAAGGTGTTTCGGAAATCAACAGCTAACTGCGTGACGAAAACGACGGCTTCCGGGTCGTCGCCATTTACGTGGAAGATCGGTGCTTGCACCATCTTCGCGACATCGGTGCAGTATTCAGTCGATCGTGCGTCGTCCTGGCGGCTTGTGGTGAAACCCACCTGGTTATTGATCACGATGTGCAGCGTACCGCCGGTTTTGTAGGCGCGGGTCTGGGACATCTGGAAGGTTTCCATCACCACACCCTGCCCCGCAAAAGCCGCGTCGCCGTGGATCACAATCGGCACAACTGTGTCACCCACCGGGTCTTGGCGGCGATCCTGACGAGCGCGTACCGAGCCTTCAACCACTGGAGATACGATCTCCAGGTGCGACGGGTTGAAGGCCAGCGCCAAGTGCACCTCACCGCCGGGCGTCATCACGTTAGAGGAGAATCCTTGATGGTACTTTACGTCCCCCGAACCTGAGTACTCGACCTTGCCCTCAAACTCATCGAAGAGTTCGGTGGGGTTTTTGCCCAGAATGTTGACCAGCATGTTGAGACGGCCGCGGTGAGCCATGCCAATTACGATTTCCTTGGCGCCGTAGCCGCCGCTGCGCTGGATCGCCTCGGACATCATGGGGATCAGGCTCTCACCACCCTCCAGACCAAAACGTTTGGTGCCGGGGTATTTAGATCCCAGCGATTTTTCGAGTCCGTCGGCCTTAACAAGGCTCTGGAGAATTTCCAACCGCTGTTCACGGCTGAACTCGGGTGCTGAGCGTACGGATTCCATGCGGCTCATGATCCAGTGCCGCTGCTCGGTATCCACGATATGCATGAACTCGGCACCCACCGTATGGCAGTAGGTGCGCTCCAAGCCGTCGCGGATTTCTCGCAAGGTTGCGTCGGCGGTACCAATATACAGGCTGCCAACTTGGAACACGGTATCGAGGTCTGCCTCTGACAGCTGATGAAAACCCAGCTCGAGATCCGGCACTGGTTCGCGCTCTACCAGACCCAATGGGTCGAGTTGCGCGCGCTGATGCCCTCGTTGGCGATAGGCGCCGATGAGCTGTAGCACCCGAACCTGCTTGCGCTCGTGTTCGGTGGCCTGTGAATCGTGGGCGACTGTCGCCTCAGTCCGCACTCGCATCTTAGAAATGCGTGCAAACTGATCGCGGACGACAGAATGAGGCACGTCATGGAGATTGACGGCGTCAGTGTCGACCTTGGGGAGCTTGTCGAAGTACTCGCGCCACTCTGGCGGGACGCTGTTGGGTTCTGTGAGGTAAGCCTCATAAAGCGCTTCGACGTAGGGCGCATTGCCACCCGCAATGTGAGACGTGCTCCATTGCTCGAGCATGCCGGGAATCGTTCGGGCTTCGGTCATGTCAACCTCCCCATTTTTATGGTGTTGTCGGTGCGCGGTCGCGACGGATGGTATTCGCGAAACGTTCTCAGTCTAATTGCTCATGCGACTGACTGACAGTCCGCAGCGACCGAAATTGGCGATTTTTACTTGAAAATTTAAGGGGATAGTTCACAACATAACTTTTGAGACTTTTATATAGTCTTCAAAAGAATGTGATGACAGCATGCACAAAAAAGGGGCGTGATCGCCCCCTTTGTCGTTTACGTCGTTACCGCGCCTTAGGTGCCGCGGTTGAGCAACATCGTGCGGATGTGACCAATGGCCTTGGTTGGGTTCAATCCCTTGGGGCAGACGTTCACGCAGTTCTGAATGCCATGGCACCGAAATACGCTAAACGGATCATCCAGATGGTCAAGGCGGTCATCGGTTGCGGTGTCCCGGCTATCGGCCAAGAAGCGATAAGCCTGTAACAACCCGGCAGGGCCAATGAACCGGTCTGGGTTCCACCAGAACGAGGGGCAAGAAGTCGAGCAGCAAGCGCAGAGGATGCACTCGTAAAGTCCATCCAACTTGGCGCGATCTTCCGGTGTCTGGAGCCGCTCAATGGCCGGTGCCGGCGTATTGTTTTGCAAATACGGCTGGATTTTCTCGTACTGAGCGTAGAACAAGCTCATATCGACCACGAGGTCGCGAATTACGGGCAGTCCTGGCAGTGGGCGAATCACGAGCTTATTACCTTTGACTACTTCAGACAGCGGTGTAATACAAGCAAGACCGTTCTTGCCGTTGATGTTGAGACCGTCGGAGCCGCAAACGCCTTCGCGGCAGCTGCGTCGGTAGGTGACGCTGCTGTCCGTCTGCGCCTTGATCATCTCCAGGACGTCCAAAACCATCAGATCCTTGCCGCCAGTCTCGACTTCAAAGTCCTGCATATGAGGCGCCTGGTCCACCTCGGGGTTGTAGCGATAGATGCTGACCTGCAACATGTTTTCTGCTCCTGGTCCGAATCAGTAGGTGCGAATTTTGGGTTGGAATGCGTCCATCGTGCGCGGCTTAAAGTTCACGCCTCGCTTGGACACGCGCTTGCCATCACGGTGGTAAATCGAATGGCAAAGCCAGTTCTCATCGTCACGCTCGGTGAAATCCTCGCGGGCGTGCGCACCGCGGCTCTCATTCCTCGCCTCCGCAACAATAGCGGTCGCCTCTGCCACTTCAAACAGGTTCTGCAGTTCGAGGCACTCGATTCGCGCGGTGTTGAAAGACTGGCTCTTGTCTTCCAAATGCACGTTTTCAACGCGCTCGCGCAGATCGGCCAACTTCTTGATGCCTTCCTGCATGTAATCGCCTTTGCGGAACACGCCGAAGTGGTTCTGCATGATGTTCTGTAGCTCTTTACGAAGCGCTGAAACCGACTCGCCGCTCTTCCGCTCGTTGAGCGCGGTCAAGCCGGCGTTTGCTTTCTCGATGTCGCTCGTTGAGGCTTCCCGCATTTCAATGCCCTCGCGCAGCGCGCTCTCAATGAACAAGCCAGAGGCGCGGCCAAACACGACGAGGTCAAGCAGTGAATTACCGCCCAAACGGTTGGCGCCATGAACGGAGACACAGGCTACTTCACCACACGCGTATAGGCCGGGAATGACCTGGTCGTTACCGTTCGCGTCAACAGTCAGCGCCTGACCATGGACGTTGGTCGGAATTCCTCCCATCATGTAGTGACAGGTGGGTACCACAGGGATCGGCTCTTTCACCGGGTCTGCGTGGGCAAAGGTTCGGCTCAGTTCGAGAATGCCAGGCAGACGCGCATTGAGAACCTCTTCACCCAGATGGTCGAGCTTAAGCATGACGTGATCGCCATTCTCACCACAGCCCCGACCTTCGAGAATTTCCAGAACCATTGAGCGCGCGACAACGTCACGGCCTGCGAGATCTTTGGCGTTGGGTGCATATCGCTCCATGAAGCGCTCACCATCTTTATTGATGAGATAACCGCCCTCTCCACGACAGCCCTCAGTCACCAGCGTACCGGCACCGTAGATACCGGTGGGATGGAACTGCCACATCTCCATGTCTTGAACCGGTGCGCCAGCGCGCAGCGCCATGCCGATACCGTCGCCCGTGTTGATGTGGGCATTGGTGGTTGAGGCGTAGATGCGCCCGGCGCCGCCTGTAGCAAAGACCGTGGCCTTTGATTTGACGTAGACGGTCTCGCCGGTCTCGATGGAAATGGCGATCACGCCGACCACTGCACCATCCTGATTCTGCACCAGATCGACGGCGAACCACTCGTTGAAGAACACGGTCTGGTTCTTCACGTTGTTCTGATAGAGCGTGTGCAGGAGCGCGTGCCCAGTACGGTCTGCTGCCGCACAGGTGCGGGCAGCCTGGCCGCCTTCACCAAAATTCTTGGACTGGCCACCGAAGGGACGCTGGTAGATACGACCTTCTTCCGTTCTCGAGAACGGCAGACCCATATGCTCCAGCTCAAAGATGGCCTCCGGGCCCACAGAGCACATGTACTCGATAGCGTCTTGATCGCCGATGTAATCGGACCCTTTTACGGTGTCGTACATGTGCCAGCGCCAATCATCATTGGGATCCGAGCTGGCGATCGCACAGGTGATGCCACCTTGGGCTGACACGGTGTGTGAGCGCGTCGGGAACACCTTCGAAATCACTGCAGTCTTGTAGCCGGACTGGGCGAGCTGCAATGCGGCACGCATGCCTGCGCCACCTCCGCCTACGATCACGCCATCAAAGGATATGGTTCGCATTTGTTTCTCCAGTCTGATGATCGGGTTTCCGCGGCACGCCTCAGCGCCAGAGGATCTCGACAACCCAAAGTACCAATACAACCAGCGTCAGCACGGTGCCCAGCTGACACAGCAGACGAATCGGGTTACCGACTGGGCCAAGCATGCGCTCAGTCAGGTAGTCGGTAAAAACCGCCCACAACCCAATCCACGCATGCGCAGCCAGTGACAACACCGCCAGCAGCGTGAAGACACGCATCGCTGTCGTCTCATGCAGCGCTCGCCACGCACTATAGTCAATTCCGTCGCCGCCCAGCAGTTGAAGCGCGATAAAGGCAAAATAGGCAAGGAGCACCAGGGATGTGACCCGCTGTACCAGCCAGTCTGAAAGTCCGTTGCGGCTAAAACTTGTTACTGAAGTCACCATATGACGATCCCCCATGCTACAGCGGCTACTGCGGTCAAGGCGAAGACCAGACGCGCCATCAGAACACCCTCATCAAGCTCTTCGCCGTAACCCATGTCTGCGATTAAGTGCTTGATGCCCGCCAGCGTGTGGTAACTGATCGCCATAGCGATACACCACGTCACGAACTTAGCGATGGGTGATGTCAAGAGCGCTCCCAGCTCGCGGAAGCTGGCCTCGGACTCGAGGCTCATATCCAGCGCCCACACCATGAGAACGCTGGCAAAAAAGAGGATGACACCGCTGATTCGGTGGCTAATGGACGCCCATGCGGTGATGGGTAGTTTCATGGTGCCGATGTCTAGGTTGACCGGCCTTCCGTCCTTACTGGCGATTGGCTTCACTGGCGAATTCTCCGCTGCACTGCTGTTGGTCAAAGAGGCTCTCAAGAATCGGCGCGGAGTATAGGTGGAGCCCAGATCGATTACAATTTGACGATCGTCGGACTCGCGCAGAGCCTCACCCCAAGCTGGTTTGTGAAAAATTGACATGGACCATCCCTGCCGCTAGTTTGGCGCTCCCTTAACCACAGGCACTCCAGGACGTTTTCATGACCAACAAGAAAGCAACGCTGACGATTGACAAGGGCGACGGCACTTCCGACACCATCGAACTGCCCGTACTGGAGGGCACGCTCGGTCCCGATGTCATCAATATCGGCGCCCTGACCGGCAATGGCTACTTCACCTACGACCCAGGGTTTGTATCAACCGCTTCTTGCGAATCTGAAATTACGTTTATTGACGGCGGTAAAGGCGTGCTGCTGCACCGCGGCTACCCGATCGAGCAATTGGCCAAGGAATCCGATTATCTGGAGATGTGTTATCTCCTGTTGAACGGAGAATTACCCAACGCAGCACAGAAAGAAGAATTTGTTTCTACCGTCACCAACCACACCATGGTGCACGAGCAAATTCGTACTTTTTTCAATGGCTTCCGTAGAGATGCTCATCCAATGGCTATCATGTGTGGCGTGGTTGGTGCACTGTCTGCCTTCTACCACGACTCCACCGATATCTCAGACCCGATGCACCGCGACATCGCAGCCTTCCGGCTGATCGCCAAGATGCCAACCATCGCTGCGATGAGCTACAAGTTCTCCATCGGGCAGCCTTTCATGTACCCGGACAACTCGCTCGACTACGCGGCCAATTTCCTGCACATGATGTTTGGTAACCCCTGCGAGCCGAGCAATATTTCCCCGACAATTGCCCGCGCCATGGATCGTATTTTCATGCTGCACGCGGATCACGAGCAGAATGCATCAACCTCGACGGTACGCTTAGCCGGGTCCTCTCAGGCCAACCCCTTTGCCTGTATCGCAGCGGGCATCGCAGCACTGTGGGGGCCTTCGCATGGCGGCGCTAACGAGGCGGTCGTTAACATGCTCGAAGAAATTGGCTCGGTCGATCGCATTGACGAATTCGTCGCCCGCGCCAAGGACAAAGATGACCCCTTCCGTTTGATGGGCTTTGGCCACCGGGTTTACAAAAACTTTGACCCGCGCGCCAAGGTGATGAAGGAGGCTGCAGACGAGGTGTTGGCGGAGCTCGGCATTGAGGACGAAATGCTAGAGATTGCCAAGCGACTCGAGGAAATCGCGCTACAGGATGAGTACTTCATCGAGAAGAAACTGTATCCGAACGTCGATTTCTACTCGGGCATCATTCTCAAGGCACTCGGCATTCCTACCACGATGTTTACTGTGATCTTCGCTGTCGGCCGCACGGTGGGATGGATTGCGCACTGGAAGGAGATGGTGTCGGGCAGCTACCGCATCGGCCGCCCTCGCCAGCTCTACACCGGCTACACGCAGCGGGATTTCACGCCGCTCGATCAGCGCTGATAGCACGCAGTACGTATCCGAGGACGCAATCGTATGACCAACGCCGGCGTTTTGATTACCGGGACGGGCCTGTATACCCCCGACGCCACCATTTCCAATGAAGAACTGGTGGCTTCTTTCAATGCTTGGGTCGACCTGTTCAATCAGGAGAACGCTGAAGCGATCAGCAAAGGGGAAATTGAAGCTAAAACCTATTCCTCAGCAGAGTTCATCGAAAAGGCCTCGGGTATCAAATCACGTTATGTGATGGACAAAGTGGGGATACTGGACCCCCACCGCATGGTGCCGCATATCCCCGAGCGACCGAATGAGTCTCAATCGGTCATGTGCGAGATTGGTTGTGCAGCCGCACGCGAGGCGCTCGAAAACGCTGATATCACCGCGGATGAGCTGGACATGGTGATCGTTGCAGCCTCCAACATGCAGCGGGCCTATCCCGCCATCGCTGTAGAGATACAGGCAGCGCTGGGTGCACGTGGCTTCGCTTTTGACATGAATGTCGCCTGTTCTTCGGCCACCTTTGGCATCCAGCAGGCGCGAGACGCCATCCGCTCCGGGAGTGCGCGCAGGGTGTTAATGGTGAATCCAGAGATTTGCACGGGTCACCTGAATTTCCGAGATCGGGACTCGCATTTTATCTTCGGTGATGTGGCGACTGCGGTGGTCATTGAGGCTCAGGAATCAGCGCGCACCGAAAACGCTTACGAGATTGTGGACAGTCGGCTGCAAACCATTTTTTCCAACAATATCCGCAATAACTTCGGCTTTCTCAATCGGGCGGATGAGTCGGGCATTGGGGCGGTCGATAAGCTGTTCGTGCAGGAAGGACGCAAAGTCTTCAAAGAAGTGTGTCCGGCGGTGGCTGAGCAAATTACAGCGCAGCTCGCCGATCTCAACATCTCTCCTGACGAGCTGAGCCGACTCTGGCTGCATCAGGCCAACCGTAACATGAATGACTTGATTGCCCGAAAGGTACTCGGACGTGATCCGTCAAAGGACGAATCACCGACCATCCTCGATGAGTACGCCAACACCTCCTCTGCCGGCTCTATCATCGCGTTCCATAAATTCCGGGACGATCTGTTGAGCGGCGATTTAGGTGTGCTGAGCTCGTTTGGTGCAGGCTACAGCATTGGCAGCGTGGTGCTTCGCCGCGTCTGATTATTCCGGACACTGCTGCCTGAGTGCGTCGAGCAGCGCCTGATTCTGGTCGGGCGTGCCTACGGTGATGCGCAGCCACTGGGTCAGCCGTGGCTTATCCCAGCGACGAACAATAATATTTTTCGCTCTCAGGGCATCAAACAGTACCCGGCCCTCGTACTGCGGGTGCCGTGCGAACACGAAGTTTGCCCGGGAAGCCAATACCTCAAAGCCCAGCGCTTCGAGACCAGCGCGGAGCTCGTCTCTCCACGCCGCTACTTTGCTTCCGGCTTCCTGTAGCCAAGCCCTATCACCGACCGCCACCTCTGCGACCCGCTCTGCGATGACATCAACGGGGTAACTATTGAACGAGTCCTTCACCCTGACGAGCCCCTCGATCAGGGTGGCGTTGCCCAGTGCATACCCCAACCGCAAGCCCGCGAGCGCGTGTGACTTCGACAGCGTCCGTGTAATGAGCAAATTGTCGTAATCGTCGATGAGAGGTGCTGCTGTCTCCGCCCCAAAGCCAAAGTAAGCCTCATCAACGATCAGTAGGCGATCCCGATCAGATTCGAGGATACGCCGTATTTCATCCCGGCTAAGCGCGATGCCAGTGGGCGCATTGGGATTGGCAATCAGCACAGGCCCCGGGGCCTTGCACAATGCCTCAACATCCAGTGTGAAATCGTCCTTCAGGGGTATGGTTCGCAGCGCCACTTGATACAACTTCGCCCAAACGGGATAAAAGCTGTAGGTAATGTCGGGCACCGTGAGTGCCGGCCCCTCAGCCAACAACGCCATGAATACGGTCGCCAACACCTCGTCAGAACCATTGCCGACAAAGACCTGCTCTAATTCCAAGTTCTCGCTGTCAGCGATAGCGAGCCGCAATTTACGGGAGGTCGGGTCGGGATAACGCCGCAGCGCATCACCGCTGATCGCGGCCATCGCATCGATCGCCACCTGCGAAGGCGGCATGGGGTGCTCATTGGTATTGAGCTTGATAAGACCGGTTGTGGCGGGCTGCTCACCGGGCACATAAGGGGTGAGTGCTGCAGTGCGGGCAGTCCAAAAACGGCTCATAAGTGTATTCCTGACAGAGAGGCGCGGATGTTAGCGTTAGCGCCGGGTCATCGGCAACGCGGCGTGCCTGGGTGCGGAGAAGCTGTCAGCCCAGCAGCTCGCGAATACCCTCACTACCCGAGTGACGAACGTCGACACCACGCGCCAAATAGACGACTTGCTCGGCGATGTTGCTCGCATGGTCGCCGATGCGTTCAAGACTGCGTAAGGCCCAGACAATATGCATGTAAACCGGAATCGCCTGCTGGTTCTGACGCATGGCGCTCTGCAGCTTGCCCAGCGCAAGCTCGTAATCCTCATCGATATCGTCATCTGACAAGATCACTCGTGCCGCCTCGGAGACTTCCAGCCGAGCAAAGCCATCAAGCACCTGCCGAAGCATATGTATCACATGACGTGTGATGCGACGGGTCTCCGCTTCGACGGGGTTGTCGACGCCAGTGGTCGCAAGCCGCACTGCTTGCCGTGCCACCTTCGACGCCTCATCGCCAATACGCTCAAGATCGGTGATGACTTTGACAGTAGAGATGATCAAGCGGAGGTCTGAAGCCGCAGGCTGGCGGCGCGCCAGGATGCGCACGCACTGCTCATCGATCTCGACCTCCATTCGGTTGATATCACGATCGAGATCTATGGCCTCTTCTGCAAGGCCGCTGTCACAGCGCAACAACGCTTCAGCTGCCAGCTCAATCTGACGCTCCACATTGCCTCCCATCTCCAATAAGGCGTTCTGGAGTGCTTCTAATTCAGCGTTGAATTGCGCTGAAATGTGTTGTCTGGGGCTGATGTCTGCCAATGCAGTACTCCTGATCACATTCAACCGTAGCGACCGGTGATGTAATCCTCTGTCTCGCGTTTTCCGGGGTTGGTGAAAATTCGATCCGTTGTATCGAACTCCACCAGGCGGCCGTCATCAATGAATGCCGTGTGATCCGAGACCCGCGCCGCCTGTTGCATATTGTGGGTCACGATGATGATCGTATAAGAATGTTTCAATTCGTAGATCAGTTCCTCGATTCGCAACGTTGAAATCGGATCCAGCGAGGATGCGGGTTCGTCGAGGAGCAGTACCTCGGGCTCTACCGCGATTGCCCTGGCAATGACCAGCCTCTGCTGCTGGCCCAGCGACAACGCGAATGCACTTTTTTCGAGGCGATCTTTGACCTCATCCCACAGTGCCGACGCTCGCAGCGCTTGCTCCACGATTTCATCCAGATCGCGCTTGCGTCGTATCCCTACGATTCTGGGACCATACGCCACGTTTTCATAGATCGATTTCGGGAACGGGTTGGGGCGTTGAAATACCATGCCGACGCTTCGACGCAACACGGTGACATCCGTTTCCCGGGAAAGAATATCGTTTCCTTCCATCCATATCTGCCCCCGGTATTCACAGCCTTCGATGAGATCATTCATGCGGTTGAAGCAGCGCAACAAGGTCGATTTGCCACATCCGCTGGGGCCAATAACCGCGGTGACCTCTCCAGAGGGTATATTCATCGAAATATTGTCCAGCGCTACGGGCTGGCCGGGATATCCGAGTGACAGCTCTTCAACCCGCAGCGCCGGCGGCGAGCGCAGCTGACGACGACCAGAACGCGAGGCCAAAATCAATGCATCGCTGTCTTGCATCAAAATCCCCTCTCTTCGCGATAACGATAGTGCAATTTTTGCCGCAGGCTGACCGCGATCAGATTTAACGTGACGATGACGGTCACCAAGAGCAATGCAGTAGCGCTCACCAACCCGACTCGCCCTTCCGGTAAAGAGGCGTGTAGCGTGGCATCGTAGACGTGAAAGCCCAGATGCATGAACTTCTGCTCAAGATGCACAAATGGCGCTGCCGCGGATACCGGCAACGAAGGCGCGTATTTGACCGCGCCGACCAGCATCAGTGGCGCCACCTCCCCTGCGGCTCTCGCAATGGCGAGGATGATGCCTGTGAGCATACTGGGTGCGGCCGCAGGCAAGACGACTCTGAGTATGGTTTCGGCTCGCGTGGCACCAAGCGCGTAGCTGCCTTCCCGTAGCGTTGACGGTAGGCGCCCTAGGCCCTCCAAGGAGGCGACGATAACAACGGGAAGGTTAAGCAGCGCCAAAGTCAGCGCCGCCCACATTAGCCCTGGCGTCCCCAGCGTGGGCTGAGGCAGCGTCTCGCTGAACCACAGGCCATCAAGCGTACCGCCCACCCCGTAAACAAAAAAACCCAAGCCAAAAACCCCATAGATAATCGCCGGCACACCGGCAAGGTTTTGTACGGCAATCCGCACCAGCTGGGTATAGCGACTCGCGCCGGCATACTCACTCAGATAGATCGCCGCCGCTGCGCCGAAAGGGCCCACTACCGCGGTCATTAAAACGACCAATACCGACGTGCCGACGATCGCGGGCAGCACCCCCGTATAGCCAAGACCTTCATTGGGCTTGGCAAAAAAGAAGTTACTCAGATTCTCGAGGAGCGATGCCCAGCCGCCATGTGCCCCTGCACTGGGTTCCGTGAGCCATAGCAGTGCGCCGACAACGAGCACGGCCAGTAGTCCAGCGGTGATCAGGGCCAGTAATGAGACACTGGTCGCTGTGAGCCAGATCATGGCTGCACTGCGCAGGCGCTGTAGCGTGATAGCACGACGCCTCATCGCCGCTGCTCACTATGCTGCCGGTTTCGGAGACGCACCACTTCGGCCAGGGAGTTAAGCACGAATGTCAGCAGGAAAAGCGCCAGCCCCGCTGCGAAAAGCACCCGATAATGGACAGATTCGAAGGGCGCTTCTGAAAGTTCCAAGGCCAGCGTTGCGCTGACACTGCGCAGCCCCTCAAGTAAATTGATTTCCATGATCGGCGTATTGGAAGCCACCAGTAACACAATCATGGTTTCTCCCACGGCGCGACCGAGGCCGATCATGCAGGCCGCGATAATACCTGGGGCGGCGACGGGCAAGACCACATCCCGGTAACTTTGCCAGTGGGTTGCGCCAAGCGCGAGAGATCCCGCTGCCAGGACCGGGGGTACAGAATGAATAGCGTCTTCCGCGATCGAAAAGATCAGAGGCACGGTCGCAATGCCCATGGCGATGCCGATGAGTAATGCGTTGCGGTGTACTACCCCGACACCGAGGCTGGTCTCCAGCCAGTTCACCAAGGACCCGCCAGGCAGGCTTGCATCAATCGCTACGCCCATCGCGAATCCCATCCATGCCAGTATCAACACGACCGGCACGAGTAAAAGGGGCAGCCAACCGATCACCTGGCGCCTGGCGCTCGTTGTCACAGTGGTACGCCAAATCACCGAGAGCGTTAACACACCGATAGGCACCGCTGCTACAGCACCCAGTATCCCCGGCAGCCAACGAATGAAGTGAGGGGCTACCAGCAAAGCCGTGAGGGCACCCAATACAACGGACGGAAATGCGGCCAGGAGTTCGATGATGGGCTTCGTCTTATCACGCAACCTAGGGGACATGAAAAAGCCGACAAAAATTGCCGCACCTACGCCAACCGGTATTGCGAATAGCAGCGCAACCGCGGCTGCCTTGAAGGTGCCCCACAGCAATGGCACCAAACTGAACTTGGGTTCTGCGTCAGCCGCAGCCACAGGCAGCCAACGGTAATTGGACTCGTTATAACCTTCGTAATGTACAGGGGTGAGCAGCGTTGACAGGGAGACGGCGCCATCGGACTCACTGAGTTGCCAGATCATTCGACGGCCCGAAAATTCAGCACTCAGGCGTTGATCGTCCAGCCATTGAATCTCGACAGGGGCTTTGCCCAATCGCTGCCTGTCGACAATACGCTCGGAGGTTGTGTGCCATAGCAACAGTTCAGGTTGCTCGGTCAGAATCGCGACGCGCTGGCCTGTCGGTGCGGGGGTCACCTGCAAGATCGACTCCGCAAGCCCGACTTCTCGCAGGTACGAAATGGTCGGCGTCTTACCCCCCGACGCGGGCAGCCAGTGCCATTGTTTAATCGTGTGATCATCCCAAGTCAGGAAACTTCTGCCGCCGGGCATCGTAGCAACAGCCGTATGGGCATCGAGTTTTCCGCCGATAGATTCACGGAGCATTGTCTGATCACTTAACGCAATCAGTTGGTAGTCGCCAGACGGACCCAGCAGCGCCAACCAATGCCAGCTGGGATCAATGAATAATCTGAGCCCGTCGGATTCACCGGTCACCGATGGTAGCGACAGCGGCTCGTAAACCCATCGGTCATTGCGCGCTGATTGCATAAGACCTCGCGCACCGACCAGCATCCCGTTTTGATTAAAACCCACCCAGATGCGGCTCCTCGGACGCGTAGCAAAAGCAGCTGAGTTGATATGTTCGGGCACCCATCGCGGCGTACTGGGTTGGTCGACGCGTGGCGTCGGCACTGCAGCATCCAGGGCGGGCTGCAACCCCCGATCGACAAACAAAGGCTTTGCCACCATCACCATTTGCGTAAACACACCCAGCACTGACAACAACACCAGTGCGCTCGCAATGTAAATCAGTAGCCCGAACCCGAGATCGAATCGCTTACGACTTCGCGCGCTCATGGCTGACAAACCCGCGGCGCGCCCCGATCGTCATCACTGACGGGAGCAAAGCCGGCATTTTGCAACGACCGGGATCCCTCATCGGATCGGATATAGCGCAGGAACTCGCACTCCAACGCGGGCAGTTCCCGATCGGCCGCCAGAGGCAAATAGAGGTACAGCGTACGTTGCAGCGGGTAGTTAGCAGCAATCGACATATTCTCGTAAGCAATGAGATCGTCCGGAGCCACTTTGAGAGGGGGTACCCGTACGCGGTCTAAATCGACGAAACCGACGCCCGCATAACCTATTGATCCGGGGATAGACGCCACGGCATCAATCACCGCAGCAGTGCCCGGTAGCTCACCGACTGAGGGCAGCGGATCTCCGCCACACAGCGCCCGGCTACGGAAGAATTCATAGGTGCCACTCGCTGCTGTCCGCCCGAAGGCTTCGACACGCAAGCTGGGCCAAGGTGATGTTTGTATACCTGCCTGCCCCCAAAACTCGATACGGTCGTGCACACCGCAGGCACCGTCACCGAATATGCGCTGGATCATTGGCAGGGTGATGAACGGCACCGGGTTTTCCCGATGTACGATGATCGCGATGGTATCGAGGGCCAGCGGAATCTCCAGCGGCAAAAAGCCACGTTCTGCGACGAACCGGGCTTTCTCCTGCTCACTCATTCGTCGACTCATCGAACCCACGTTGGCTGTGCCGCGAATCAGTGCGGGTGGCGCCGCGGCGGAGCCGCCGGCTTGCAATTCAACCGAAACCTTCGGGTGCTGCGCGCTGAAGCCAGCAGCCCAACGCGTCATGAGTTCGGCGAGGGTGTCTGACCCGACAATCACCAGCTTGCCATCCAGTGAGGCGGCCACCGAGCCTGACCAAATCGCCAGTAGCAACAGCAGACAGCGGCGCAAAAATATCTGCGGTTGCTCAATCATTTTGCTTAGCGGAAAGCTTGGGGAACTCAAGCGTAAAGCAGCTGCCCTCCCCCGGCACGCTGCTGATGTGAAGCTCAGCCTGATGGGACACCGCGACATGCTTAACGATCGCTAGGCCGAGGCCGGTACCCCCTGTTCTCTGGCTCCGGCTACGGTCGACCCGATAAAAACGCTCGGTCAATCTGGGAATATGCGACGCTTCGATGCCTACGCCTCGATCACATACGCGCAGCGCTTCGTGATCTTCGCTGGCACGCCATTCAACGGTGACCGGCTGATCGTCGGCACTGTATTTCAGTGCATTAACCACCAGATTGCTGACAGCGCTGTGCAGCTCTTGTGCATCACCATAAACGCCACCATCGCTGTCAATAATGAGTTCGATCGTTCGATTTGGATAAGCAGTGCGTAACGCTGAAATCAGATTGTTAAGGAACACGGGGAAATCTACCCGCTCGGTCTTACGGTGACTCTCCACACTTTCGATTCGCGATAGCCAAAGCAGATCCTTCAGCAAGGCTTCCATCCGGGAAACCTGTTCGGCCATCTGACGCATGGGCCGGCGTACCGTCTCGCCGTCATAACTCGGCATGTCGATCAACGTCTCGATATAGCCTTTGATGACGGTCAATGGTGTTCGCAGCTCGTGCGATACATTTCCGACGAAATCCCGGCGCATGGACTCGAGCTTGAACTGCTCGGTGATGTCTCGCACAAAGACGAGCCGGTCCCCCTCTCCGAAAGTCGAAACCTCGAATTGCAGGCAGCGCTCTCCATCCTGTGCTGGCGGCAAGCGCAGCGGCTCGCTGAAATCTTCTTCCATAAAATAGTTGGAGAACGCGGGTAGCCTCAGCAAGTTGAGCAATGGCCGGCCCCGATCCTCAGGAAATCTGACGCCGAGTAGATGCCTGGCTGATTCGTTGCTCCAGGCGATGGCACCGCGGGGATCGATCACCATCCACGCATCGCGCATGGATGCCAGTGAATCCTGCAAATAAACAAGCGCAGACTCGAGACGTCCCTGAGCCTCGCGACTGCGCCGTTGCAGAAGGTAAACGTTGTCGAACAACAGCCCCCAGATACCGTAGCCCTCAGGTGGCTCACGCATCGGATCTTCAAGCCAGCGCTGGACGCGGTACAGCTGGGCGGTCCATACGGCAATGACAAGCAATAAACCGGCGGCGAGCCCGTAGCCGGGCGCATCCATCCAATAGCCGGCCGCGCCGCTGACCGCTGCGATCAGTGCAACACGCGCCAACTCACGGAAGAATTCACGCTGCCGTTTCACGCGCCCTCAAGGCCGCGGGCAGAGAACCGATAGCCGGTTCCTCTGACGGTCTGGATCAGATTGCTGTAGTCAAAGCCGCCCGATTGAAGCGCCTTGCGCAGCCGGCGGATGTGTACGTCGACCGTTCGCTCCTCAACGTAGACATTTGCGCCCCAGACGTGATCGAGCAATTGGTTGCGGCTGTAGGCGCGCTCCGGATGGGACATGAAAAACCGCAGTAGATTGAACTCGGTCGGCCCCATATCCACCGGATGATCCCCCAGATAGACGCGCCTACTGTCAGCATCTAGCACCAGATCATTCACCTGTATGCGGTCTCGCTTCTCTCCACCTGAAGCACGCCGGAGCAAGGCTTTGATTCTCGCGATCAGTTCACGCGGAGCGAAGGGCTTGGTCATGTAATCATCGGCACCGACATCAAGACCCTGAATGACATTGTCTTCAGCTGTCTTCGCCGTCAACATGATGACAGGGATTTCCGCGGTGGTATCGTTGCGCTTTAAACGCCGCAACAATTCCAAGCCGCTACCGCCGGGAAGCATCCAATCCAACAACACAATGTCGGGACGCTCATCCACAACCAAGCTGTGGGCGTCCTGAATGTTTTCGGCTTCGATACATTTGAAGTCGGCTATCTCAAGCGCCATCCGTAGCATATCCCGGATGGCAAATTCATCGTCGACAATCAGAACCTTGTTGTCTGGCATGGCTAACCCATTCGTTAAGCGTTTGGCGTGCCCATTAGATGATGGAATTGTGACAGACAGGTGACATCGCCGCGCCGCGCCACTTTACCACCACTGCCACCAGGGCTTGGACTCCAGTTGTTGCCGACAACCGGTGAGCTGGGCGTTGTATCGCTTAGCCCTTTTGTCGACTTTCCTCGCCACATCCACCAGCCAGGTTTTATCCCGGAAGGTCTTGCGCGCGTATCCGCCGTGGCCCTCGTGATAGGCCAGGTATTGCCTAAAGGTATCGTCAGTCGCGATGCCGTTTTGCTGCTTGCTGACATGACAGTACCAACCCACGAAATCGATCGCGTCGTCGAAGTTGTCTCTATCGGCGCCATAGTTACCTGAGCTTTTCTCGTACCACTCCCAAGTACTGTCCTTGGCCTGGGAATAGCCGTAGGCATCCGACGGCCGCGGGCCGGGGATAAACCCCCAAATCATTTTGCGCGGGGGCTTGGCGGTGGCAACGAACCGAGATTCCTGATGCATAATCGCCATCATCACGGTAATCGGTACGCCCCAGCGGGCGCGGCTCTCCTTGGCGGCGTCGTACCAATCATCCCGCTCTTCGAAAATCGCACAAATGTTATCCACATCGTCGGGCGGAGGCGTGACACAGCCTGCCAAAGCCATCATCAGGCACAGCTGGAGGGTCCTCAATGCCACCGCTGTAACTGCTCCAGCAATGTGGCTTCATCGATCACGGGAATGTCCAGCGTCTGCGCTTTTTTCAGCTTGCTGCCAGCGCCCGGCCCCGCGACGAGCGTTGTGGTTTTCTTGCTAACGCTACCCGCAGTCCGCGCGCCCAGCGCCCTTAACTGCGCCTCGGCTTCGTCGCGAGACATCGTTTCCAGCTTGCCCGTCACCACCCAGGTTTGGCCCTCCAACGGCCCGGTTGCGGACGTTGTGGCTTCCGGCCAGTGAATCCCCTGCTCAAGCAGCCGTCTGATGGTGGAGATATTGCGCGACTCATGAAAGAAGTGACGAATGTGCGCGGCAACAACAGGCCCCACATCCGGTACGGCTTCCAGCGCTTCGCTATCAGCATGGATCAGCGCGTCGAGGTTGCCGAAGTGCTCAGCAAGCTGTCGCGCTGTCGCCTCTCCAACCTCGCGAATACCCAGCGCGTAGATGAACTTCGCCAGTGTCGTGGACTTACTCGCCTCTAAAGCGGCGAGGAGCTTATCAACGGATTTTTCACCCATCCGGTCCAATCGCAACCACTGGGTCTTGTCCAGTGTGTAGATGTCAGCCAAATCAGACAAGAATCGGCGGTCAACCAGTTGCTCAATCAACTTATCTCCAAGGCCATCAATGTCCATGGCCTTGCGCGAGACAAAATGCCTGAGCCCTGCCATCTGTTGGGCTGGACAGCCAAGACCACCGACGCAACGCTGCACGGCCTCACCTTCAACCCGCTCGATCTCCGAGCCACATGCGGGACAGTGATCCGGAAAGCGCACCGGCTCCGTTGATTCCGGGCGGCGCTCGCTCACGACGCCGACGATCTGGGGGATGACGTCGCCCGCTCGTCTGACGATCACGGTATCGCCGATACGCACATCCAAACGTTCGACTTCATCTGCGTTGTGTAACGTCGCATTACTCACCGTGACGCCGCCAACGAATACGGGCTCCAATCGGGCGACCGGCGTGATCGCACCCGTGCGGCCGACCTGAAATTCCACGGCGAGTAAGCGTGTTGTCTGCTCCTGCGCAGGGAATTTGCGGGCAATCGCCCAGCGCGGCGCGCGTGACACGAAGCCCAATTCGCGCTGCTGCGCGATGGCATTGGCTTTGTACACAATGCCATCGATATCAAAAGGCAGACCGTCCCGTTGCGCAGCGAGATCCTGATAGTACGCTTCACATGCGGCGCTATTTTCGAGGACCGCTGCGTACTGGGACACCGGCACCCCCCACTCGGCGAGCTGGGTCATGACTTCGCTTTGGGTGCCTGGCAACTCCCCACCATCGACATAGCCCGTTGAGTAGGCGGTGAATTCGAGCGGGCGTCGCGCGGTCACTTTGGGGTCGAGCTGCCTCAAACTGCCGGCCGCCGCATTGCGAGGATTGACGAACACTTTCTCGCCCCGAGCCCTCGCTTGGGCGTTCAGTCCCTCGAACCCTGAACGGGGCATGAAAACCTCACCACGAATTTCCAGCTCGTCTGGGAAGCCGGTACCGCTAAGCCTCAAGGGCACCGATTCAATGGTTCGCACGTTCGCGGTGATGTCCTCACCTGTACTGCCGTCGCCACGTGTTGCCGCTTGTATCAGCTGACCTTTTTCGTAACGCAAAGAGACGGCGATGCCATCGAGCTTTGGCTCCGCCCAGTAAGACACGGCGGCGCCGTCCAATCTGTCGCGAATCCGCTGATCGAAGTCTTCGAAGTCCTCTGCCGAGAAGGCGTTGTCGAGCGACAACATCGGCACACGGTGTTCAACCTGCTCGAACTTTTCGAGGGGTGCTGCGCCTACCCGCTGACTGGGGCTGTCGGCGGTGACCAGCTCAGGATGCGCCTGCTCGATGTCGAGAAGACGCTGCATGGCAGCGTCATATTCAGCGTCTGGTACAGTGGGCTGATCCTCCTGGTAATAAGCCCGGCCCCACGCTCTCAGCTGCTCGCGCAGCGCCGCAAGCTCGCTCGCTGTATCACCCATGGGATTACCGCTCGCGACCCACCATCATGCGACGCTCAAGTTCCCGAATTTGTTGTCGCATGTGCTCCAGAGTCTGACGGGTAATGGCGCTGCGATTGTCGTCCAGTACATCCCCATCCAGATTACGTGCGACGGTTTTCGCGGTCTCATACATGTAATCAAAGGCCTGCAGCATATTCTCTGGGCCGGGTAGGGTCACAAAGAACATCAGTCCTCTTGTGCGCAATTGATCCATGGCGTCAATGTCGAATACGCCGGGATTCATCATGTTGGCGACGCTAAACTGAATCGGACCTCTACCGGAGGCTGACTCGTGGCGGTGGAAGAAATCCATATCACCAAAACGTAAATCGCAGGCGAGTAAAATCTGCAGAATATCGCTGCCGGCGAAACCTTCAGGTGCCCGCGCCACGACATTCAATACAAAGACGTGGGGCTCAATATCCCGAGGCAAGCGGGCCTCGGCCGCCGGCTGGGCCTCGGTATCCAAAGCCTCAAGCCAATCCAGCGTTTCCGGTGCGTCTTCATCCGGGGGCGATGTGGTTTTACCCCGGCGTCCCAGGCGTCCACGTTTGCTTGCTTTGGGTGTGGTGGTATCGACATCGGGGCTCGGCGCCTCGCGCTCAGCGGCCGCGGTTTCAATGTGAGTCTCAGCGGCCGGATGCTCGACCAGAGGCTGGTCTGGCTCAATCGAATCGTCTGGATCAGCGAGGTTCGCATCAGAGCGGTCTGAAGCCGACGCTTGTATGGGCGAAAGCTCACGCTCCTCCGAAGTCTCCGTGGCGGAAAAGCTCAGCGGGTCGGCATCGTCAAAGCTATCGGCCTCTGGCGCTGAATCTCTGGGCTGAAGGTCGTCGCGCGCGACAATCCGGGCGCCGCCATTGGGTAACTCAGCCAACAAATTAAACGGTTCGTCTTCGCGGTCGTCCAGATCGGCACGCGTAATTTTGGCGTTGAGACGGACTTCCGCGCGGCGCTCTCGCCAAACCCGACGTGCTGCGTCAACCAGCACGGCCAGGATCAGGCCAGCGCCAATCAACACCATCCAATCCCTGATTGTCAGATCCTCCATCATCAACTCCCGAGACCTTATTCTGCTCAGCTAGCAGCCAGCTGGGCCGCTGCGTCGATGTCCACAGTAACCAGGCGCGATACACCAGGCTCATGCATGGTGACGCCCATCAGTTGATCGGCGGCCTCCATGGTGATCTTGTTGTGCGTAATGAAGATGAACTGCACTTTCTCTGACATCTCTTTGACCATTCTCGCGTAACGCCCGACGTTGGCGTCATCCAACGGTGCGTCCACCTCATCCAGCATGCAGAACGGCGCTGGGTTGAGCTGAAAGATGGAGAACACCAGCGCAATCGCCGTCATTGCCTTTTCACCACCTGACAGGAGATGAATCGTGCTGTTCTTCTTGCCGGGCGGGCGCGCCATGATCGCCACACCGGTGTCCAGCAGATCATCACCCGTCATTTCCAGACATGCGGTGCCACCGCCGAATACCCTCGGGAACAACTCGGCGAAGCCACTGTTGATTTGATCAAAGGTCTCGCGGAAGCGATTACGGGTTTCCTTGTCGATCTTGCGAATCGCGTTCTCCAGCGTTTCGAGTGCAGAGACGAGATCCTCGTTCTGCGCATCGAGATATTGTTTCCGTTCAGAGGCGCGTGCACATTCTTCGATGGCTGCTAGGTTGATGGGGCCAAGCCGTTGAATACGCGCTGCAACACGTTCGACCTTGACCTGCCACTCCGCCTCATTGGCCTCTTCAGGCAATGAAGCCACCACGGCGGCAGGTTCAGCCTCCAGCTCCTTGAGCTGCCGCTCGACGTTTTCGATACGGACATTACATTCCGCAATGGTGAGGCGTCGCGACTCCATTTCGCTGTGAACGGCCTGTATCTGATGTTCTAGCGCCACACGTCGCTTTTCAGCTTCTCTCAGTTCATGTTCTGCGTTGGTCACCGTTTGGCGCGCAGCCGTTAGTTTCTGCTCCGCTTCTACCCGCGAGGCAAGCAGCGTAGAGAGTTCCTCTCGCATCACAGCATCCGGATCCTCGTCACCCGGCAACTGATCGCTCAGCTCCTGCTCGCGATCCAACAGTGAAGCCAGCTGACGCTCCAAGCGGGTGATCGTGTCACCCACCGTTCGCAGCTGGGTACGCAGATTTTGCACGCGCATATCGTATTGATGACTGGTATCCCGGAGATCCCGGGCACGTTGTCGGTTGGCCGCGACAGCCTCACGATGAGACTCCCGTTCAGCATTCAAGCGTTCGCGCTCCTCACCATCTATGGCCATCTGGTCCAGCGCTTCCGCGAGCTCTGCTCTCGCCGTGGCCAGTGATTCCTGCTCAGTCTCGAATTGACCGCGTGCCTCGGCGATGTCGGCATCAAGCCGCTCGCGACGCTGTCGCAACTGCTCGGACGCCGCAATCCGGGTTTTCTGCTCTGCCAATAAGTCACTGTGGGCGCGGCTCGCCTGTTGCTGTGCTGCCTGAGCAACGCTCAACGACTCTTCTGCCTCAACCAATGCCTCGCGCAATGCAGCCAAGGCCTCGTCGGTGCTCTCACTTTGGGCGAGGACCTGTTCTATCTCCTCCCGCACGCGGATCAACGCGGCTTCACGCTCAATCACCCCGGCCGCGTTATCACCACCCTGTCGGGTCCTTGCCCACCCTTGCCCGAGCCAAATGCCTTCCCGGGTAATAATTGATTGTCCCGATGCCAGACTGGGGAGCTGTTCCAGTGCAGCGCCAAGAGAGTCGGCAGTAAATACCTGTGTCAATTGTGCCTGCAGTGGACCCGCCCCCTGGGTTACCGCTGCGAGCGTGCCGGGAACGGCCGCGATTTCACTGGCGCTTGCATCGATCAGATAGAGTCCATCGGGCGCTTCGCCAGACAGCGCATTGAGACCCTGCTGGTAACCGCCAATTCGGCTGGCCGTCAGCGCTCCGGAAAGAACCTGCTCAACCGCTGGTGCCCAGCCGTCGTCAACGCTGAGATTTTCGAACAAGGGGCCGCGTGCTTGAAGCTGGTCGTTGTTCAACCATTGATCTCGATCGCTAGCGGAATCGCCTTTCCGCGCTGCGTCCTGCAGTGCCTCAAGTGAGGATTCTTGTCCCCGTAACTGCTGTAGGCGCGAACGCTGGGTATCCTGTTGTTGGCGGAGGGTATCGAGCTGACCGCGGCTGTCGTGAATGCGCGCTTTAGCCGCGTCGACAGCTTGCTCTTGCACCGCAACGGCCTCGGCCGCTTCCTGAACCTCGAGTGCCAGGGCATCAAGATCCCCACCTTCCTGACCTGTCGCCAGGGACTGTTTCTCTTCCTCCAGCCGCGTCAGTCGCTGCTGCAGTCGACTCAGTACCTGCTCCAAATAGAGGATGCGACTCTGCTGCACCTCAGACGCGCGCGTCGGCCCCGCTGCACGCTGATTGAATTCGTCCCAACGCGCCTGCCACTGCGCCATCGCCTGCTCCGATTCGGCCAACTGCGCAGCGGCCATCTCGGATTCAGTGCGAGCTTTCTCAAGCGCCGGCTCCTGCTCCGCAAGCTCTTCCTGCCATAGGGCAAGACGTTCGCGGTCGGTCTCCAAATGCTGACGCGTCTCGGCCAGCGATGTTTGCGTTTGCGCCAGCTCAGATTCAATTCGGGCGCGGCTCTCTTGGGCAAATTTCAAAGCCTGCTCAACCCGTGTCACTTCACCACCAACGGTGTAGTAATCCGCCTGAACGGCGTTGAACTCGTCGGTGAGGTCCGTGTGCTTGATCCTCCATTCCTCAATCGACGTCATCACCGATTCATGTTCAGCGGACAATGCGGCGTGTTTGACCTCACGCTCGCCGATCTCGTTTTGATGACGCTCCAGATCGCCTTTGAAACCCTGCCATTGCAGCGCCAACAATTCAGCACGCAAGCTGCGCTCTTCGGCTTTGTATTCGCTGTACCGCTCGGCAGCCTGAGCCTGTCGCTGCAAATGAGCCAGCTGCCGCTCCAGCTCTTCCCTCAGGTCGGTCAGTCGCTCGAGGTTTTCGGTGGTGCGCCGCATCCGGTTTTCGGTCTCACGGCGACGTTCTTTGTACTTCGAAATGCCGGCAGCTTCTTCAATAAAAACCCGGAGATCCTCAGGTCGAGATTCGATCAGCCGCGAAATCATGCCCTGTTCGATGATGGCATAACTGCGCGGGCCGAGGCCGGTCCCGAGGAACAAATCGGTGATATCCCGCCGACGGCACTTACTGCCGTTCAGGTAGTACTCGGACTGGCCCTCGCGGGAAACCAGTCGACGCACAGAAATCTCCGCGTAAGCCGCGTACTCACCCGTGATTTTTCCATCCGTGTTGTCGAATACCAGCTCGATCGATGCTTGACCAACGGGCTGCCGGTTAGTGGTTCCGTTGAAAATGACATCAGTCATCGACTCGCCGCGCAGGGTCTTGGCAGAGCTTTCCCCCATCACCCATCGGACCGCGTCGATAATGTTCGATTTGCCGCACCCATTCGGTCCGACAACGGCCGACATGTTGCTGGGAAAGTGAACGCTGGTCGGGTCCACAAAGGACTTGAAGCCGGCAAGTTTGATGGACTTGAGACGCATGTTTTTCCTGTCACTGGCAGACGACGCTATTGCGTCGTCATCCGAGATGCATCGCTCCTGTAAGAACGACGCACAACTTATTGTTTAATCGGCTAAAAACCGTTGAGTCAGCGCTGAACTGGCTGGAGAGTCAGCGTGAGTTCCGTATCATTGGAGGGTACCACGTTGTCGGCCACAGCGAACCAACTGGCGCTGTTACGGCCCGGCTGCCCGCTGGGTGACACCTGTACCTCCACCTCCACCGCATCCAGTGACGACAGCTTTTGACCAGCCATGGCATCGCTGTCAGTCAACCGCACGGTCATCGGCCAGCCCTCAGCGGGTCGTCTGACAACCGCCGTGGGCATCCGTGATTGCGCGCCGCTGGGTCTGGCGAGGATGAACACCGTGTCAGTGGCCGCAATCGACGCTGAATCCGGAGCTTCCACCGTAACCCTGATGCCTATGCCGGAGTCCGCAGCGGACTCAGCTCCCGATTGCGCCAGCGCCTCGGGCACAAGGCCTGCCCGCTGAGCCGCCTCAGCGATGACTTGCTGCATCATCTGATAGCCCGGTGTGCCCGGCGTTTCCATTGCCAGCATGCGCTGCCAAAAACCAATTGCCGCGCGGTACTCGCCAGACTCGAAGGCGCCCATACCCAGCGTGCCCAACGCCGCGCGCTGGTTAGGATTAATCGCCAACGCAGCCTCAGCACGCGCGCGAGCCACTGGGCCAAGCTCGCCAGTCGCGAGAAATTCGGCCTGTGCAGCCCGCCCGAGCATTTGCGGATTGTCGGGCAACAACTCGATCAACTGCTCGTAAGCCTCAAGTGCACTTTGGTGCTCGCCGCGAGCCGCGTGGTACTCCCCCAATAACGACAAATAGTCCACGTTATCCGGTCGCGCCTCTGCCCGAGCCTCGATTCGCTGGATCACTGCGGAGACCGCTGCTTCCGAGTTGGGGTCAAGATTCGCCAGTTCATCGGTGATCAGAACGTCTTCAAAGCTACCCAACAAGTGGTACACCGCCACAGCGCCGACAACCAGCAGTGGGGCCAACCACCACAGCGGGATCGGCTTCGCCTCGGGTTTATCACTATCGCTCGCTGGAGTGCTCAAGTCTTCGAGGGCGCGCAATTCAACCTCATCGAGGAGCTGCCCTTCTGCACCGGATAGCTCGGACTTACGGAGCCTCACCCAGTCAGCGGTTGACTCACCGCGCCGCGACCGGCGCCACTTCTGCGGCAAAAAGAGCAGGAAGAAAAACGCGCCGACCGCCATGGTGAGTGCGGCCAACCAAAACTGCAGGCTCATGACTCAGCCTCTTCCAGCTTGCGGGACAGCGCTTCGCGCTCCGCATCGGTGAGCGGTGCATCTTCCACTGAGCGTCGACCGCGCAGGTGAACCATCAGGCCAATAGCGCCTACTGCAATGAGGACGAAAGGTGCGTACCACAGAACCGCGGTATTTTCGTCTACCGCAGGACGATAGCGTACGAACTCCCCGTAGCGCGCGACCATGAAATCGAGGATTTCTTCGTCGCTGGCACCCTCTTCCAGCTTGCGATGCAGCAACGCCCGCAAATCGCGGGAAATAGGTGCATTGGAATCAGCAATGTTTTGGTTTTGGCATTTCGGACAGCGTAATTCCTGGCTAAGTTCGTGATAACGGGCTTCCAGCTCGGGGCGGCTAAACGTGTAAGTTTCGATGACCGCCAGCACGGGCATCGCACACAACAGCAACAGTAATGTGAGATACCTCATGGACTCTCCTCAAAATAGGATGCCAATACGTCATTCCAAACCTGCTCGTTGACGACCCCCACATGGCGGTATCGGACGACACCCTCCGCATCGACCACATAGGTTTCAGGGGCGCCATAAACGCCCAAATCCAGCCCCAGCGTGCCCTCGGCGTCGACAATCGTTTGTCGATAGGGATCTCCGAGTTGTTTAAGCCAGGCTGACGCCTTGGCGTCCTCGTCTTTGTAGTTGAGACCGTAAATAGTCACCCCCTGCTCTGCGAGCTGAAGCAGGTAGGGATGTTCAACCCGGCATGAGTAGCACCAGGTTGCCCAAACGTTGAGCAATGCAGGCTTTCCAGCGAGGGAGGCCGGCGACAGCATCTCCCCGGAAGCGAGCTCAGGTAATGAAAAAGCCGGCAATGGCTGACCGACACGGGCGGAAGGGAGTGCGGTCGGATCGAGTGAAAGCCCCCGGAACAAAAAAACGGCCAGCAGCAGAAACGCGGCCAAAGGCGCGAAGAGTTTAAGTCGCCGCATGGGCTGCTCCCGCCGGCGCCTCTGCACGCTGGGTAGCGCGATAGCGACGATCAACGGCGGTGACCATTCCACCGAAACCGATCAATATGGCGCCCAGCCATAGCCAGCGAATCATGGGTTTGTACTGCAGACGAATCGCCCACGCACCGTCCTCAAGAGGCTCCCCCATGGCAACATACAGGTCCCTCAGGAAACCGGCATCAATAGCCGCCTCGGTCATCACCTGATTGCTCGCCAGATAACGGCGTTTTTCGGGCCGCAGTTCGCCCAGCAATTGTTCGCCTTTCCAGACCGAGAAAACCGCACTGTCTGCACGATAATTGGGACCATCTGCGTTGACGATGTTGGTCAATTCGAACCGATATCCCGAGAGGGTCTGGCTGTCACCCACCTGCATACGTACGTCGCGTTCAATGCTGTGTTGCGTGGCGACCACTGCCCCCATAACCGCCATGGCAAAGCCGAAGTGAGCCATCAACATACCCCAGTAGCTGGGCGTGAGGCGCTTCAGTTTGGCCGCCCACCCGCGGGCCGTTAGCGTGCGGTTCCAGGCGTCACGGAGCAGACCAGCCACCATCCAACCCGATAGCAGCACAGCAAATGCCACCCAGACGTTGAAACTGCCGCCGATGAAGGGCAAGCCCACCGCTGCGACAGCGACCACAATCGCAGGCACCAACAGTTCATGCCACCAGCGAGATACGCTGTCCCGCTTCCAGCGCGAGATAGGTCCCACCGCCATGAAGGGCAGCAACAACGCCATCATGGGTACAAACACCGCATTAAAATAAGGCGGACCCACTGAGTACTTACCCTGCCCCAGCGCGTCGACCAAGAGTGGAAACAGTGTTCCAAGTAGGACTGTAAGCGCGGCAACACTAAACACGAAGTTATTGACCAGCAGCAATGCTTCCCGCGAGATGGCGTCGTAGCGAATACGGCTCGCTACGGCGGGGGCTCGCAGCGCGTACAAGGTCAGGGATCCACCGATGACCACCGCCAAAAACAGCAATATAAAAAGACCGCGATCCGGGTCCGCGGCGAAGGCGTGTACCGATGTGAGCACGCCAGATCGCACCAGAAAGGTCCCCAGCAGAGACAGCGAGAAGGCTGATATTGCCATCAAGACGGTCCAGGAGCGGAACAAGCCGCGTTTTTCCGTGGCTGCGAGGCTATGCAGGAGCGCAGTACCCACCAGCCATGGCATAAATGACGCATTCTCGACAGGATCCCAGAACCACCAGCCGCCCCAGCCAAGTTCATAGTAAGCCCACCAGCTGCCCAGCATGATGCCCAATGTGAGGAAACCCCAAGCGACGTTAGTCCAGGGTCGCGACCATCGCGCCCAGGCGGCGTCGAGACGGCCACCCAAAAGGGCTGCAATCGCAAAGGCAAAAGGCACAGCAAATCCGACATAACCCATGTATAGCAATGGCGGGTGAATGATGAGCCCGGGATCCTGCAGCAGCGGATTTAAATCCCGCCCCTCCACCGGGATTCCCGGCAATAAGCGCGCGAAAGGATTGGAGGTGAACAATGAAAATGCAGTGAAGCCTACAGACACCAATCCCATGACTCCCAGCACTCGTGCCAGCACAATAAGTGGCAGTCCGCGACTGTAAATCGCAACGGCCGTCATCCAGCCGGCAAGAATCAGCACCCATAGCAGGAGTGACCCTTCGTGGTTGCCCCATACTGCAGAGAATTTGTAGATCGGCGGCAGCAGGCTGTTGGAGTTGTTCGCCACGACCTGCAATGAAAAATCATCGTTGAGAAAGGCCAGTGAGAGGAACCCGAACGAGAGCAGCAGGAAAACCAGGATCCCCACAGCGAGCGACGGTGCCAGATTCATCATCCGGGTATCGCCCCGCCACGCCCCCCACAGCGGCAAAACGCCCTGAAACAGTGACAGTATGAACGCCAATATGAGTGCGAAATGTCCAAGTTCACCGATCATTTAGATACCGCTCCCGGGCCCTTGCCCTCTAATGCCGCTGCAACCTCCGGAGGCATGTAGTTCTCATCGTGTTTGGCGAGCACTTCGCTGGCAACCAGCACCCCATCGGGCCCCAATTTACCCGACGCCACAACGCCCTCTCCCTCCGAAAAAAGATCCGGGAGGATACCGGTGTACGTGACGGTTACTTCCGCTTCGTAGTCCGTAACGGCAAACGTCGTCGTTAGATCCGCGCTGCCGCGCTGCACGCTACCCTCAACAACCATGCCCCCTACACGAATGGTGCGATCCGTAGGCGCGAGACCCGCCACTACATCGGCGGGGGGATAGAACAAATTGATGTTGCCTCTCAGCGCCCAAACGACGAGGCCGATGGCGACGCTGCTGAGCAGTACCACCGCGATGACAATGATTAATCGCTGCTTGCGTTTAGGATGCACGCGCATCTCCCTCATTTACTTGCGCTTTACGACGCAGTTCGGCACGAATTTGTCGCCGTAGTTCCCTGCCTCGCTTAATAGGCGTCACCAACAGCCCCAGAATGACCAGCAGCGTAATCACATAGGCTGACCACACATAGGGACCGTGGCCACCCATCGCGATAGCGTCCGACAGGTTCTCGAAATACATCAGTCTTCTCCTAACAGGTCGCGCTCAAGCCAGCTGGCGCGGCGATTCTGCGCCATCAGATCGGCGCGCATGTTGAGCAACATCACCGTGGTGAACAGACCGTAGAAAGCAGCAATCATCAGCAGCAGCGGATACAGCATCGAAGGGTCAATGGTGGATTCACCGGTAAATTTGATCGACGCCGGCTGATGCAGCGAGTACCACCAGTCCACCGATTTGTAGATGATGGGTATATTGACCATCCCCACGAGACTCAGCACCGCGCAGGCTTTCGCTGCGGCCACCTTGTTGTCATAAGCGCCGAACAAGGCAACCACGCCCAAATAGAGGAACAACAAAATCAGCATGGATGTGATCCGGGCATCCCAGACCCACCAAGTACCCCAAGTAGGCTTACCCCAGATAGCGCCGGTGACCAGGGCGATGAAGGTCAGCGCTGCGCCTACAGGCGCGATCGCCCGCATCGCCAGATCCGCCATCTTGATCTTCCAGATGAGGCTCACCGCGCCGGCAAAGGCCATCACGTAATAGCCCGCGAGGGCGACCACGGATGCCGGGACGTGTATAAAAATGATGCGGTAGCTATTGCCCTGTTTGAAATCGGCGGGCGCAAACATCAGGCCCCAGATCGCACCGACAACCAAGAGTAGGACCACGATGGGTAACAGCCACCTAATGACCAAACCACTGAAGCGGTAGAACCAAGGGGGCGACCCCATTTTGTGCACGATTGACCACATAGACGAATTATATCCAGTACGTGAACTGCAAAAAATCCAGGTTAGGCATCGATGGAGATACGCAGCGCCGCCGACACAGCGAGCGGAATCAAAACCAGACCCGCAGCGGCAAAAGCCCCCAATAGCGCCAGCCAGCGAGCCGGCGAACCATCGATAATGGCCTCGGACACCGCGCTCACACCGAAGATCAAAACCGGCACGTAAAGCGGAATCACCAACAATGACAGCAACAATCCACCGCGACGAATGCCAACCGTCAGTGCTGCACCCACCGAACCCACCAACGCCAAACAAAGACTCCCCAGCAGGAGGCTGAACATTAGCGTGGGCATGGCCGCAACGGGCAAGCCGAGCATTAGACCAAACAGCGGTGCAGCCAGTGACAGCGTGACGCCACTCAACAGCCAGTGAGCCAGGGTCTGCGCCAAAGAAGACAGGGCCAATGGCTGCGGCGCAATCGCCAGCTGCTCGAGACTGCCATCCTCAAAATCCCCAGCAAACAAACGGTGACTGGTGGTCAAATTGGACAGCAACGCCACCACCCACAATATGCCGGGCGCCATCTCTCTCAAACGCTCCGGGTCTGGGCCAAGACCCAGCGGGAACAAAGTCACCACCATCACAAAGAAAAGCAGTGGGTTCGCGACCTCCCCCGGACGACGCAGCCCTGACTTGAGATGGCGCATGAGTTGCCCTCGCAGGAACACCATCAAGGGCTGGACGATCTCGGTATTGGTGCGCTCAGCCACTCGCGAACTCCCCGAGTTTGAGAATGTTCACGCGGTCGCCAAAGCGATTGGGTTGGTGGCTGGTGAACACAACAGCCCCACCCTCCTCGACGTGATCTACCAGGCGTTGCTCCAGTAATTGCACACCGTCAATATCAACTGCAGTAAACGGTTCATCCAATAGCCACAGCGGCTCGCTGGCTAGCCACAATCGGGCGAGCGCCACCCTGCGCTGTTGACCGGCAGACAGGGTGTTCAGCGGGCTATCTTCAAACCCGACCAATCCCACCGCGGCCAGTGCGGTTTCAATCTCTGACAGAGCGGCCTGCCTGCGGCCGCTGGGATGCCAGCGCAAATTGTCGATAGGTGACAGCAATGGCTTGTTGGCAGGCAGATGCCCGAGATAAAGCACCGGGCTCATCAGCCGAATATCACCCGTCACCCCAAACCGGGATAACCCGGCGAGCCCTCTGAGCAGGCTGGTTTTGCCCAGCCCGTTGGCCCCCGTGACCTGCCACAGCTCTCCCGCTGATACCGTCAGCGAGACGCCCGTTAACAGTTGGCGCTCACCGCGTTCAACGGCCACATCGGTTGCGTTAAGCAGAACGCCGCTCACGTCAGAGATTCACCACACGAATGCCGGGAAGATGGATATCAGCATCAACTTCAACCCGCAACCCTTTGAAATCAAACAGCTTGTGATCTGCAAGCTGGGAGGGCGCAACGTCGCCGATCGCTCTAAAAATGGTCTCAATGCGACCCGGGTACTGGCGCTCCCAATCCGCGAGCATTCGCTTGATTTCAACCCGCTGCAGGTTGTCCTGAGACCCACACAAGTTGCAGGGGATGATGGGGAAAGACATGGCCTCTGCATAACGCGCCAAGTCCTTCTCCTTACAATACGCCATGGGCCGAATCACCACGTTTTTGCCATCATCACTGAGCAGTTTCGGCGGCATGGCCTTCAACTTGCCTGCGAAGAACATGTTGAGAAAGAGGGTCTCTACAATGTCATCGCGGTGATGACCCAGCGCAATCTTGTGGGCGCCGATCTGTTCAGCGAAGCCATAAAGCGTCCCGCGACGGAGTCTCGAGCAGAGCCCGCAGGTCGTTTTGCCCTCCGGAATCACTGATTTGACGACCGAATAAGTATCCCGTTCGAGAATGTAGTACGGCACCCCCTGCTTTTCGAGATATTCGGGGAGCACTTCTTCGGGGAAGCCGGGTTGCTTCTGGTCGAGGTTGACGGCGATGAGTTCGAAGTCGATCGGCGCGCTGTCGCGCAAATGCATGAGGATATCCAGCATGCCGTAAGAATCTTTCCCGCCAGAGACGCACACCATGACGCGGTCGCCCGCCTCAATCATATTAAAGTCGGCGATGGCGTTGCCCACGTTGCGGCGCAATCGCTTACGCAGTTTATTGAATTCGGTCCGGCCGCGGCGCGGATCACCACTGGAATCGTTCATGACTGCATAGTATTCGGGTGCGGAGGGTGGCGCATGATAGGCAACCCTTTGCTGCGACGCAAAAAAAACGCCGAAGGCCCTTTGTCACAGCCCACAGCCCGCCCTTGTCTTTTGCCGCGCAGGATTCGACAATCCGCGCGCCAGATTAAAAGCTTAAACCACGCCAATTGAGGACACCGTCATGAAAGCACCCGTTCGCGTCACAGTCACCGGCGCTGCCGGCCAGATCGGCTACGCCCTACTGTTCCGCATTGCCTCCGGCGCCATGCTCGGCGACGACCAACCCGTCATATTGCAATTGCTCGACATCACGCCGGCAATGGAGGCGTTGGAAGGGGTTCGAATGGAGCTTGACGATTGTGCCTTCCCGCTACTGGCCGGCATCACCTGCTCGGACGATCCTAACGTCGCGTTCAAAGACGCCGATTACGCACTGCTGGTCGGCGCCCGTCCTCGTGGCCCGGGCATGGAGCGCAAAGACCTGCTTGAAGCCAACGCGGCGATCTTCTCGGTTCAGGGCAAAGCCATTAACGACCATGCCTCGAAGGGCATCAAAGTCCTCGTCGTCGGCAACCCGGCCAACACCAATGCGCTGATCACGCAGCGCAATGCACCCGATATCAACCCGCGCCAATTCACCGCCATGACGCGCCTCGATCACAATCGCGCTATGACGCAAATCGCGCAAAAGACCGGCAAGACAGTCAACGACGTCAAGCAAATGACGATTTGGGGTAATCACTCAGCGACGCAGTACCCCGACTTGTTCAACACCTTGGTTGACGGCAAGCCCGCTATCGAGCTGGTGGATCAGGAGTGGTATGAAGCGGATTTCATTCCCACTGTGCAGCAACGCGGCGCGGCGATCATCAAAGCGCGAGGTGCGTCCTCAGCAGCCTCAGCAGCCAATGCAGCGATCGATCATATGCGCAGCTGGGCGCTGGGCACGGACGACAACGATTGGGTTTCCATGGGCGTCTACTCTGACGGCTCCTACGGCATCACCGAGGGACTCATCTACTCGTTCCCCTGTCGCTGCAAGAACGGCGATTGGGAGATCGTTCAGGGCGTCGAGGTCGGGGAGTTCAGCGAAGCCAAAATGCGTGCTACCGAAGCAGAACTCACCGAGGAGCGCGACGCGGTGGCTCACCTGCTCGGCTGATCAAGCCTGAGCTGCGCCCGGCATGCGAGTGCCGGGCCTCCGAATAAGCCAGCTGACTCCAAAAGGTCTGCTGGCTTTTTTCTTACGATTTTTCATCACAAGTCTCGGAGCACGGTCAGCGGCGGCGCCTGAACCGCTCGACGACAGGCCAGCACACCGAGTACGCCCACGGTCAAACCACCCACCAAAACACCCGCGGGCCAGAGTATGGGGTTCGGCTGATACGCCAAATCCAGAGCCTGAGTTTGCAACAGCCAGGCAGCGGCCTCTGCACCCACTACCGCCAGCAAGCCGGCAAGGCACCCGAGGGTCGTGAACTCGATCCACAGTGCGCCTACGAGCCGTGTAGACCGCGCACCGAGGGCGCGCAACAGCGCCGATTCGCGCAACCGGACGTCGACACTGGCCTGAACGCCAGCCACCAGCACCAGCGAGCCTGCCAGCAATATGACGAGAAGCACCAGCTCAATGGCTTGTCCGACCCGACCGATGATTCCCTGAATCTCCCGAATCACGACGTCCAACTCAATGACTGATACCGTCGGGTACTGCCTGATCAGTTGATTCAGCGTTGCTTTTTGCTCAGGTGGCAAAAAGAAACTCGTCATGTACGTGCTGGGATAGGTCTCCAAGGTGCGCTGCGGGAAGACCACAAAGAAATTTGGCTGTAGCGATTGCCAGTCAACCTCGCGAATACTGCCAACCTGGGCACTAAACTCGTCAGCGCCAATCCGCAGAGTCAGCATGTCGCCCACTTTGGCACCAACGCGTTCAGCGAATCCTTGCTCCAGAGAGACCAGCGCTTCATCGGTGCCCGCGTCCCACCATGCGCCTTCGAGCAAAACATTGCCGTCGGGCGGCTCTGCGGACCAGGTGAAGTTGGCCTCACGCTGACGTGGTCCCTCGGCATCTTCACCGCCGCTATCAGCAAGCTCAGTGCCGTTGACTGCCATGACCCGGCCGCGAGTCATCGGATAGAGGCGCTCCCGCGCAATCCCGCGTTCCGCCAAAAACGCTGCCAGCGGCTCTCTTTCCTCCGGGGCAATGTTCACCATGAAGTGGTTGGGCGTGCCTTCCGGTAGCTGTGCAGCCCACTGTTCGACCAGTGAAGTTCTCACCATGATCAATAGGAGCAGCAACATGATGGCGATCGCAAAAATTGTCATTTGCAGCGCATTGGCACTACCACGGCGTTGGAGTCCCGCCATTGCAAGTCGCCAAACCGAGCCCGCCTGCGCACCGACACGCCGCCCCCCAGCAAGCAATGTTCTCGCAGCCAAATAGCCAAGCCCGACCGTTACCGACAACCCTGCCAACAAACCACCCGTCATCCGCAAGTCACCGCTGTACCACCACATGAGCCCGGCGATGGCAGCCGCCCCCAACGCATAATCAATCGGTCGCTGGGCATCACCCGGCTCGAGATCCCGGCGGAGTACGCGCAAAGGAGGAACGACGGCAAGCCGCCGCAGTGGCGGCCACGCAAACATGAGCAGGCACACCAGTGCGGTGGCCGCGCCAATCCCGTAGGGTGTGATACCACTCGTGCCGGGCGCGATGGGCACCTGATCCGCGAAGACGTTGAAAAACAGCGCCTGAATACCCCAACCTGCAGCACAGCCGAACACGGTGGCGATCACGCCCAATGCCGCGAGACTGCTCCCATACAGCGCACCTACTTGCTGCGATGACGCGCCCAAACTTTTCATAACAGCCACATAGTCGGTATGTCTGTCACTGAATCGTCGAGCCGCCAGCGCGACGGCAGCAGCGGCGAGCACGACGCCGAGACTGCCGGCCAACAGCAAAAACCCACGAGCCCTGTCCAGCGTTCTGCCAATGCGCGGCTGGCTGTCTTCAATGGTGAGCAATTGCTGCCCTTGAATGAGCGTTGGCGCGACCTCGTCTTCGAACGCCTGCAGCGCGTCGCTCTCACCACGGAGCAACAGTCGGAAATTGACCCGGCTGCCCGGCTGGATAATGCCGGTTGCCCCGATATCCGCCGTATTCATCATCAGGCGCGGCCCCAGCCCGAAAACACTGCGCGTTGCGTCGGGTTCACCGCGAATGGCGCCAGTGACCTCAAGGGCCTTCTCGCCCACATAGACCGTATCCCCCAGCCCGACCTCCAGCAGCGTGAAGAGTCGAGGATCGAGCCATGCCTCGCCGGCCTTAGGTACTCCGGCTTGAGTATCGATTGGACCATAGGGCTCCACGCTGGCCAACAACTCTCCACGCAAAGGGTACTCAGCGCTCACCGCCTTCACCGAGGCCAGTGCCATGGCATCACCCTCGGTGTAAGCCATCGACGTGAATGCCACGGTGTTTGCGGTTGACAGATTGAGTGATTGGGCCAGCCGAGACCATTCCACTGGCGGCGCCTGGCGGCTCGATAGGGCCATGTCGGCGGCTAAAAAACGCGTGCTCTCACTCTCCAATGCGGACTGCAGCCTGGCCACAAAAACGCTGATGCCAACGACCACAGCCACCGCGAGCACGATCGCAGCCAGCAGTATGCCCAGCTCCCCGCCGCGCCAGTCCCTGACCAGCAGTTTCCGCGCAGAGACTAACGTACCGAATGCCGCCATCAGATGACTTCCAACCGGCCATCTTCCATACGGAAGCGACGGCCGCAGCGCGCAGCCAGTCGATCGTCGTGGGTGACCAGTACCAAGGTAGTGCCCTCGGTGGCATTGAGCTCAAACAACAAATCAATGATTTTCGCGCCGGTAGCGCCATCGAGATTCCCGGTGGGCTCGTCGGCAAAGAGAATCGCCGGTTGAGCAGCAAAGGCGCGTGCTATGGCCACCCGTTGTTGCTCACCACCAGACAACATCGTCGGATAGTGATCACAACGTTCCGCGAGACCGACCCGTTCGAGAAATACCCTCGCCTGCTGCTCGGGTGCACCTCGGCCAGCCAATTCCATAGGCAGCATGACATTTTCGAGGGCCGTCAGGGCTGGCAGCAGCTGAAACGACTGAAAGACGAAACCCACTTTTTGCGCACGCAGTGCCGCTCGGGCGTCTTCGTCCAAATTGCTGAGGGCAACCCCATCGATCAACACCTCGCCACCCGTCGCCACATCGAGTCCAGCCAGCAGCCCTAACAAGGTAGACTTACCGGAACCCGAGACGCCGACGATGGCAGCGGTCTCACCGGGCTTGATTTCGAGGTCTATGCCTCGCAGGATTTCGAGCCCTCCACCGGCAACTGGCACGGTTTTGAGGAGATTCTGAGCTTTGATCATGCAGTGTTACCTCCGGCGGCTATTACGCACCGTTTTCATCGGCGGATTGTGTGTACTGCTCATGGCCAACCACAGTCTGGCCGGAGAAGCGCCCCACTCCCGAACGATACTGGTGTTGGGCGATAGCATCAGCGCCGCCTATGGCATGGATCTACAGCAGGGCTGGGTACAGCTACTCACCGACCGGCTGGCCCGCGATGAGACCTCTTGGGCGGTCGTCAACGCCAGCATCTCCGGCGAAACAACCGCAGGCGGCCTGAGTCGCCTGCCGAGGCTGCTCGATCAACATAGGCCGTCGGTCGTGATTATTGAACTTGGCGGCAACGATGGACTGCGAGGCTACCCCATTGATCAATTGCGGAGCAATCTTGAGCAGCTAGTGAGCCTGTCGAGCGCGGCGGGTGCAAGCTCGCTGCTGCTGCCGATGGAAATCCCGCCCAATTTTGGTCCTCGCTACACGCAAATGTTTCGCGAAAGCTTTCAACAGGTTGCCGCGAACACCGGCGCGAAGCTCGGTGGATTCATGCTTGAAGGCGTCGCCATCGACGCCAGTTTAATGCAAGCGGATGGCATCCACCCCACCGCAGAGGCGCAACCTGCGCTACTGGAAAACGTTTGGTCGGATCTGAGGCCGCTGCTGGCGGCTGAGGTTGCAGAATGACCGACGATCAGGACATGAATTTCCGCGCCCGTGTAGAGCTCATCATTTTTGGTACGGGTACCCCAGCGGGTAGAGCCTTCGATGTACTGCTGCTGGTCGCCATCATGGTGAGCGTTGGTGTGGTGATGATCGATTCAGTCAGCAGCTATCACCTGGCCTATGGCGATGCCCTCTACAAGATCGAGGTGATGTTTACGCTGCTGTTCACCGCCGAGTATCTGATCCGCATCTGGTGCGTGCGGGATCGACTGGTATACATCACGAGCTTCTGGGGCATTGTTGATCTACTGGCAATACTGCCCACTTACATCGCGTTGCTATTGCCCTCGGCCACTCCCTTACTGACCATCCGTCTGCTGCGAATGCTGAGGGTTTTCAGAGTCCTGAGACTTTTCGTTTTGTTCGATGAGTTTCTGGACATCCTCAAAGTGCTGCGCAGTACCCTGCATTCGATTATCGTCTTTGCGACGGTCGTCCTGATAGTCATCGTCATCTTTGGTTGTTTGATGTACGTGCTCGAGGGTCCTGAGCACGGCTTCACGAGTATCCCGATGAGCATGTACTGGGCGATGGTGACGATTACCACCGTCGGTTACGGTGACATTGTTCCCCAAACAGGCCTGGGGCGCGCTATTGCCGCAGCTGGTATGCTTGTGGGGTACTCTATCCTCGCTGTCCCCACCGCGATCGTGACAACCAAATTGTGGGACAGACTCAGTCGAAAAAAAGGTCGAGAGACTCTGGCGTGGAACTGTCCTGTTTGTGCCAGTGGTGGCCACGCTGTTGATGCAGAGTATTGCAAATACTGTGGCTCGCACCTCGATGTTCCCGAAGAAGTGCGCGCAGCCGCTGACGAAAGCAACCAGAGAACGCATACCCGAGAGAATCTGCTGCAATGAATGCGCCCGCCAAACACCTATTCAGCTATCGCAAGTACTGGGCTGAATGTCTGGGCCCTGCGCCCTACTTGCCGATGTCCCGCGAAGAAATGGACGCACTGGGCTGGGACAGCTGCGACATCATTATCATCACTGGTGATGCCTACGTGGATCATCCCAGTTTTGGTATGGCCGTTATCGGTCGTGGTCTCGAGGCGCAGGGGTTTCGCGTCGGCATCATTGCGCAGCCCGACTGGACCTCGCCGGACGCGTTTCGCGCGCTTGGCAAACCCAATCTGTTTTTCGGCATCGCAGCCGGGAACATGGATTCCATGATCAATCACTACACCGCGGACCGAAAACGACGCAATGATGATGCGTACACCGCGGGCGATATTGCAGGTAAGCGACCGGATCGCGCGGTCACGGTATACAGCCACCGGGCGCGCGAGGCTTTCCGCGATGTGCCTATCGTGATCGGGGGCATTGAGGCGAGCCTGCGCCGTATTGCGCACTACGACTATTGGAGCGAAAAGGTACGCCGCTCGGTGCTTTTGGACAGTGGCGCCGACCTATTGGTTTACGGCAACGCCGAGCGCGCAATCGCCGACATCGCGCATCGAATTGCCGAAGGTGAATCCATTGATTCAATCCGCGACGTTCGCGGCACTGCCTTTGTCGCGACCGAAGTGCCCGACGGCTGGCGTGTCGTGGACTCGACCACAGTCGATGAGCCGGGCGCGGTTGAGGCTCATGCCAATCCTTACGAAGGCATGGAACCGGCCAAGTGCGACGAAGCTGAGAAAGCCAACGCTGCGGGTGTGCAGAACCATGAGCCCGTGCGCCTGATGGCGGCGAGCGACCCGACCAAAACCATTATCAGACTGCCTTCTTTCGAGGCCGTTTGCGACGATCCCGTGCTGTACGCACACGCGTCTCGCGTATTGCACAAAGAGACCAACCCCCACAACGCAATGCCGCTGCTGCAACGGCACGGGGATCGCGACGTTTGGCTCAACCCGCCGCCCATTCCTTTGGAGACCGATGAGCTCGATGGCGTGTTCGAACTGCCCTACACGCGCAGACCTCACCCCAGCTATGGGGATGCAAAAATCCCGGCTTTCGAGATGATTCAGCATTCCGTCAACATCATGCGCGGCTGTTTCGGTGGCTGCACGTTTTGCTCCATCACCGAGCATGAGGGGCGCATTATTCAGAATCGCTCGGAGGATTCGATCATCCGCGAGATCGAAAAAATCCGTGACACCAGTCCTGCTTTCACGGGGGTAATCTCTGATCTAGGTGGCCCGACGGCCAACATGTGGCGGGTGGCGTGCAAAAGCCGAGAGATAGAAGCCAAGTGCCGCAAACTCAGCTGCGTCTATCCGGGCATTTGCAAAAACCTGAACACCGACCAAACACCGCTCGTTCATCTCTATCGCCGCGCACGCAATGTCCCCGGCATCAAGAAAATCCTCATTGCTTCCGGATTGCGCTACGACCTCGCGGTAGAGACGCCCGAGTACGTCAAAGAATTGGTGACGCATCACGTAGGCGGGTACCTGAAGATCGCCCCGGAACACACCGAAATGGGGCCGTTGTCAAAGATGATGAAGCCCGGCATCGGCAGTTATGACCGCTTCAAAGCGATGTTTGAAAAATACAGCCGCGAGGCAGGCAAAAAACAGTATTTGATCCCGTATTTCATCGCGGCGCACCCGGGCACCACCGACGAGGATATGATGAACCTCGCGCTCTGGCTCAAACGCAACAAGTTCAGGGCTGACCAGGTGCAAACGTTCTATCCATCACCGATGGCTACAGCGACTGCCATGTATCACACGGGCAAGAACCCGCTAAAACGCGTGACACGAAACAGTGAACGCGTGCCCGCCGTGCGCAAGCTGGAGCAGCGTCGTTTACACAAAGCCTTCCTTCGCTACCACGACCCTGACAACTGGCCGCTGCTACGGGAGACGCTGAAAAAGATGGGCCGCAGGGATCTTATCGGCAATGGCAAGATGCATCTGGTACCCAGTCGCCAGCCGCCGAAACGGCACCGCGTGGTGAGAGACAAACACAGCAAGCCCTTCGCGACACAACACAACGGACTACCGCGCAATCCGCGCCGACGTTAACGCTGAGGATGGGCGCTGGACGCCCGCCGGTTTCACTGCTAGCTTGGACGACTAGGGACTCGTTGAGTCCCTGAAAAAAAATAACAATCAACATATCGAAGAGGTATCGTCCATGCGCCGACTTCGTAACGCCTCTGTGCCGTTCGCTGCAACTGCACTCGCCCTCGCTGTATCCCAGCAATCCTTCGCGCAAGCCATGCTGGAAGAGGTGCTCGTTACCGCTCAGAAACAGGAAGCAACGCTACAGGACACGCCTGTGGCGGTTTCTGCATTCACTAACTCAGACCTGCGACGCTCGCTGGTAGACCGACCGCTGGACCTTCAGCTCAACGTGCCCAACATGTTGATGTCGAAAGGCAACTTTACGACCGCGAGTATTTCAATTCGAGGCATTGGTAACCTCGCCGTTGGCTCCGCGGGCGACAGCGGTACCGGCGTACATATCAACGGTATGTATATGAACGCGCCCCGCGTGTTCGAGATGGAAATGTACGACGTCGAGCGCGTAGAGGTACTGCGAGGCCCGCAGGGCACGCTCTATGGGCGCAATACGACCGCTGGCGTGCTGAATATGATCACCGCCAAGCCCACGGATGAACTGGGCGGTCAGATCAACGCGGAGTACGGCAACTACAATCACTTCCGTACCCGCGGTCATATCAACATTCCATTGACCGATAACTTGCAGCAACGTTTCGCGGGTTTTTGGTTCAGCCGTGACGGTCAGGTCGACAACGAATTCGACGGTACTGAAGTCGATGATCGAGAGATGTTCGGCATCCGCTCGAGCACGCGTTGGTTTAATGACAGCACCGAAGTCAACCTCATGATCAATTACCTTGAGGAAGATGACTCGCGGATGCGCGGCAGTGATGGCAGATGTACCAAAGATCCCGCAGGGATTCTCGGTTGTCTGCCGGGCACGATTGGCAACGACGTCACCCACAGCGGGTCGACGATTACCGGCGCACTGACCGGTTTGATCGGCGGGAGCACAGGCATTCCCTTCCCGGCCGACGATTATGCGAATTCAATCACCTTCGACGACCCTCGAAGGCAGTATCTCGACGTCACTCCGATCTACCAGGTGGAGGACACGGTGGTGACCCTGGAGATCGTCCATGAAATGGATGACCTCACCCTGACCTCTCTAACCGGATACCATGACACCAGTTTCTCTGGTGTGAACGATTACGACTTCACGCAAGCATCCGAGGTTTGGCCGATTACCCAGATCCCCGCGTTCCCGTTCGATGCCAATGGTGATGGGATCCCTGACGGTGCGGCGCCCAACCCCTTCTTCTGCGTGCCCGGCGATGTCGCTGGTCAGTGCGCGAGTGGCGGCATCCTGGTTGATCGCGGTCCGCAGGGACTTTTGCGAACGGATCGCAACTACACCTCGGATTTATCTCAAACATCGGGCGATGAATGGGTGCAGGAAATTCGCATCAATTCCGATTTCGCCGGTGATCTCAACTTCATGCTCGGCGGTTTCTACCTGCGCTACACCGGCGATACCAACTACTACGTCTTCAGTTCTGGCCTCAATCTGTACGGCGAGATCAACTCGTTGGCTGGCGGCCCCACCCTGCCCCTGGAACTGCAACGTTACGATAACGACACGTCCGATTTCACGCTCGAAACTTGGGCAGTGTTTGGCGAACTCTACTACGACCTGAACGAGCGCACGCTGGTTACCTTGGGGTTGCGGTATTCGGATGAGACCAAAGAGGCCGATCAGCGCACGATATACGCGGATTTCCTCGACCTCCCGAGCGACCCTAACAATGGCTACGAGGCTTTCTCATGGAGTAACTCGGAACCCACCGGGCGACTCAATATCCAGTATGACTTTAGTGAAGACGTCATGAGCTATGTACAGCTGTCGCGTAGCTTCAAGAGTGGCGGTTTCAACCCCATTTCTCGTGACAGTATTCAGGTGCAGCTTGATCCGAACAGCGCCTTCTTCGAGCCGGAATTTATCAACGCCTTTGAAGTCGGACTGAAATCACGTTTGCTGGATGGCGCGTTACAAGCCAACGTGACGTATTTTTACTACGACTACGAGGGTTTGCAGGTCTCCAAAATCGTTAACCAAACGTCGATCAACGAGAACTTCGATGCCACCATCCAAGGGTTCGAGGGCGAATTCGCCTGGGCGGCCAACGAAAACTGGCTGTTTACCGCGAATCTGTCCTGGCTGGATTCAGAGCTGGGCGGCGGTGACAGCATCGACCCGGGCGATCCCAACGGCAGTACCTATCTGAACGATGGTCGTGGTCCCACCACAGGCGTCGCAAGCCTTGGCAATGCCAACGTCTACTTTGGCGCGGACTGCCCCAATCCCGTGCCCATTCCACAAGCCGGCGGCTTGCCCGGATGCGACGGCATCCCGATCGACCTGACGGGCAATCAAATTCCCGGCTCGCCCGAGTTTTCAGCCAATCTCGGCGCGCGATATACCCTGCCATTGGACAGCGGCGCGGAATTCTCCGCCCAGCTCAACTACTACTGGCAGGATGAATTCTACTCGCGTGTCTTCAACGGTGTTGTCGATACGGTTGAGGAATGGGATGTGTGGAATTCATCCCTGCGCTACACGGCTGCTGACAACCGCTGGTTTGTTGAGTTGTGGGGACGCAACCTGGCCAATGACGACTTCGTGACGGGCCAGTACCGCATTGACCCCAGCTCGGGATTGGGAACCAACCAGTTCCTGCTTGAACCACGCACCTATGGCTTGGGACTCACCTACGTCT
>JAZBOZ010000309.1:0-3250 GCA_036351405.1 Halieaceae bacterium | reverse complement strand
GGGCGCGATCGCTTCGTTATCCGCGGCGTTGAACATGCCAACCATCATCGCTTCCTGTTCCAGCGCCCTTGGGCTGTTCGATGCGGCGAGCAGCGCCTCACGACTCTCAACGTCACCCTTCGGTGAAGGTAGTTGGCTCAGCAGTTGGAGAAACGGAATGTGACGCGGGTCGAGCCGTGGATCGCAGATTGGATCGTAGTCGCTCATAGGTGCTCCTTCACTGACGGCGAGCTGAGTAGATCGCCCTTGTACAGGTGAGTCGTAGACTGGTGAATCGTAGCCTGACCAGTATAGGCTAGCCGTAAACGAGTGATTAAGCGCCCTACGCCACCGGCCGCGAGGGATCCCGAATCCATTCGCTCCAGGAGCCGGGATACAGGCGACCAGCCGGCAACCCGGCGACTTCGAGCGCCAGTAGATGGTGGCAGGCAGTCACGCCTGAACCACACATGGCAACGCAGGGTTGACCCTGAAGCAAGGCTGACCATTCTTGCTGAAGCTCAGCGCTGCTCTTGAAGCAGCCATTGCCAGCCAAATTATCCGTAAAGGGCCGGTTCATAGCACCGGGAACATGCCCCGCAATGGGATCGATCGGCTCATCGTTGCCGGCAAAGCGATTCGCTGCACGAGCATCGATTAACAGGAACCGGGGCTGGTCGATGTTGGCCAACACCTCATCGCTGCTCACCATGAGCGGCTTTAGATCAATGCTATGGCCGGTATCATTAGGTTTGGTCTTACTGCCCGTCTCCACGGCGTATCCGTTGTCGCACCAGGCAGCCCATCCACCGTCGAGCACAGAGACGGCGTCGTGCCCGAGCCAACGCAGTAACCACCAAGCTCGGGCCGCAAATGCGCCGCCAGCGTCGTCGTAACAAACCACAGATGTCGTTGGGCCGATGCCCCATTGGCCAAGACGCTCCGCCAATGCCTGGGGGGCCGGCAATGGATGACGGCCGCTGTCAGGTGTGATCGGGCTCGACAGATCCCGGTCGAGATGCGCATAGCATGCCCCGGGGATGTGGCCATCTTGGTAGCGTGCGAAGCCTGCTGCTGGATCCGCGAGATCGAATCGGCAATCCAGGACCACGGTGTTGGCGTCGAGCTGCTGCGCCAATGCATGGGCTGTGATCAGTGGTGACATGGCAAACTCTCCGTAACAAATTTGAACGCCTGATACCGGCGCGCCCATGAAGTGATCCTCTCTGGCGTCAATATCCGGCACGTTAACGCTGAGAGCTTCATGACTGAGGGCTTCTTAAAAGCAGTGATCAGTTTTGGGTCAGTACGATAGCGGACAGTGAGCCGGCACTGAGTGTGAGCCATAGCAGCGTCGCCTGCGTCACAATGCGCTTGGGGATTTGCAGCAGAGCGCCTAAAGACAAGCGGGCACCAATCAGGAAGATCGCGACACAGAACAAACTGCGGCTCAGCCAACGGGCGGCATTCAGCCAGTCCTCGGGCAGCGCCCATAACGAGCCCGCGACACTCGCCAGTAGGAACCCGACGATGAACAGCGGTAGACGCAATGTCGCTTCGCCCTTGTCAGCCGTGGCCGCATACAACCAGACCACCGGGATCAACCAGAGCACCCGCATTAACTTGACCGTGGTTGCGGTTGTCAGTGCCTCCTGACCATGGGTGGCGGCACTGCCAACCACAGCGGCGGTATCGTGAATGGCGATGGCGCACCACAGTCCGAATTGGTGAGCGCTGAGTTCGAGCATATCCGCGATCAATGGAAACAGCGCCATGGCCAGCGCGTTCAGGACGTAAATCACCGGCAGCACGTGGCTCACTTGGCGGGCCGATGCATTGATCGCAGGTGCCAGTGTCACTACGGCGGTGCCGCCGCAGATCGCCGTACCGCCCGCCAACAGCCGCGACTCGTTGCTGTCGCTTTTGAGGAGCCGGCCCAGTAGATACCCCAGAACGAGCGTGGCAACCACTGAAGCAGCGACCAGCCAGATACTGCTCTGCCCGATACTATTGAGCTCGCTCAGCGATAAGCCGAATCCAAGCAGCACCACTCCAATCTGCAGGGTGTAGGTCGATACCGCGCTTGCGTGACGGATTTGTCGACCGCCTGACAGGGAGGCGACAGTCATGCCCAGCAACAAGGCGATGCCGCCGTGTTGAAACCATAGGCTGCCGAGCAGGCCTGATGCTGCAAGAATAGGGAAGGTAAGCGCGTTCATCGGAGGTAAAACGAGATGAATGTGCGGCTTATTGTCGCTTATTTCGTATGATCTTGGCGATATTCCAGAGGGCAATATGACAGGGAGTGACATGATTTTGTCGATCAGGGACGTGCATGCGTAAGTTGCAACTCACAGTCGGTCGACGTGCCGCGGAAAAGCTGCGTGCCGAGGGGTGGGGGCCTGATTTATTCGATGTCTTCTTGGGGGCATCGGGCGGGCCCAAGTGGCTCATCCTTGGGGGCCTCGACCGGGTGCTTGCTGCATCGCTACTACGGCACCGAAGTCGGCCGCTGCAGTTGTTGGGCTCATCGATAGGAACGTGGCGCCATGCCTGTCTGTCGCAACCGGATCCGATCGCAGCCTTGGAGCGCTTCGAAGCGGCTTACGTTGCGCAGTCCTACTCTGAGGCGCCAACACCGGCCGAGGTCAGTAAGGTCGCTACTGACATACTGCAACACGTCTTCGGTGCTGAGGGAGTGCAGTACCTCGTCGAGCACCCGGTTTTGCACAATCACATTGTCACCGCTCGGGCTGTAGGCGTTGCAAAAAGTACTGGCAAATTGGGCATTGCGGCGGGTATGGGTATTGCCGCGCTTGGCAATGCTGTGCATCGAGCGGGGTTGGCGCCGCACTTTCGCCGCGTGGTGTTTAGCCATGAGCAGGGTCAACTCCCTGCGCTGGTTTCGGGGTTTGGAACAACCTCGGTGAAGCTCACAACGGCGAATCTCGTGAGTGCTCTCAAAGCCAGTGGGGCGATTCCTCTGGTGCTGGAACCAGAACGAGATATTGCGGGCGCACCGCCCGGTATTTATTGGGATGGCGGTATCATCGATTACCACTTTGCACTGCCGCGCGAGAGTCGCAGTGGCCTGATTCTGTATCCGCACTTCACCGACACGCTGACGCCGGGTTGGTTTGACAAGTTTCTGCCTTGGCGCTCGGGGCTGGCGGCTCGCTGTGAAGATCTGGTGTTGATAAGCCCGAGTCAAGCGCTGGTGGAATCTTTACCCTTCGGCAAGATCCCCGATCGGCGTGACTTCCAGCGATTG
>JAZBOZ010000308.1:0-8978 GCA_036351405.1 Halieaceae bacterium | reverse complement strand
TTTGGCAGCAGCTCGACGCTGCGATGTCTGGGCACGAAGTGCACTGGCATTGGGTGAAAGGCCACAGCGGCCACCCGGAGAATGAACGGGCAGATCAGTTGGCCAATCAGGGTATCGACGAAATGGAGCAACAATAGTGTCGTCACGTCAGGTGGTGTTGGATACCGAGACCACTGGACTCGAAGTGAGTCAGGGGCATCGCATTATCGAGATCGGCTGTGTGGAGCTTGAAAACCGGCGGCCCACCGGCAGGCATTATCATCAGTATATCCAGCCGGAGCGCGAGATTGATCAGGGCGCGCTCGAGGTGCACGGTATTACCTCGGAATTTCTCGCGGACAAGCCGGTTTTTTCGCGTATCGCTGATGAATTCATCGAGTTCATCCGGGGTGCAGAGCTTGTTATTCATAACGCCCCGTTTGATGTCGGTTTCATCGACGCGGAGCTCCAGCGTTTAGATCCGAATCACCCGCTTACTACGAGTCTGTGTCGCGTTACAGATTCATTGCTGCTCGCGCGTAACAAACACCCCGGACAACGTAACAATCTGGATGCCTTGTGCCAGCGCTACGGTATCGATAACTCCAATCGAACCCTGCATGGTGCTTTGCTGGACGCCGAGATTTTGGCGGAGGTCTATCTCGCCATGACTGGCGGGCAAACGAGTTTAGGGTTGGCGGGGAATCAGCAGGAGGGGGACGACAATAATCACGGTGGAGAGATCATCCGCAGGTTGCCGTCAGATAGACCACCGCTGCGCATCATCCGGGCTGATACCGATGAGCTTGACCGCCATGAACGCCGCTTGGATGCGATTGCAGCGTCGGCTGGTAGTGTGGTCTGGCGGGCTGGAGAACAGCCCGCCGGTTGAGTCAGGTGGCGTGTTGCTCTCTCAGAGGAACAATACCACCGAGCCGAGGCCAACACCGCCAAGTACCAGCGTGTAAGGCAGTGCCATGATCACCATGCGCCCGTAGGACAGTCGGATCAGTGGTGCCAAAGCTGAGGTGAGAAGGAACAGGAATGCTGCCTGGCCGTTAGGGGTTGCAACGCTGGGCAGATTGGTGCCGGTGTTGATGGCCACCGCCAATTGGTCGAACTCCTGTCGAGTAATCTCACCCGCGTCGAGCGCAGTTTTGATTTCACTGATGTAAACCGTTGCAACGAATACGTTGTCGGAGATCATCGACAACACCCCGTTGGCGATAAAGAACATGGCAGGGCGTACGTCTGAATTCATGGCCAGCACCGTTTCGATGACCGGGGTGAAAAGATGCTGTTCATGAATAACGGCTACGATCGCGAAAAATACGACCAACAGCGCCGTGAAGGGCAGGGCCTCTTCGAAAGCGTGGCCCAGCTGATGCTCCTCGGTGATGCCGTTGAAGGCTGTCAGCAGCACAATCACCATTAAACCAATGAGACCGACCGCTGCGAGGTGGAACGCAAGTCCCAGCACGAGTATGAGAGCGACCAATGCCTGGACCACCAGCCGCGCCTGCGTGCGACGATTGGAGCGAGACACCTCGCGCGCCTGGAAATCTTCCAATACGCGGCGCACGTTTTGCGGGAGCTGGGCCCCATAGCCAAACCAGCCGGTCGTTTCGAGCAGTAAACAGGTCATCAGGCCAAACGCCAGCACCGGCATGGTGATGGGAGCCATCAGCAGGAAGAATTCTACAAACTCCCAGCCCGCTACCGTCGCGATCAGTAGATTCTGGGGCTCACCCACCAGTGTGCAGACGCCACCAAGTGCCGTGCCGACAGCACCGTGCATCAGCAGGCTGCGGAGAAAGGCTCGAAATTGCTCAAGATCTTCATGATGCTGATCCTGAATTGACGCGTCGTCCCCATGGTCATGGTCTTCATGGTGGGCCTGCTTGCCGGAGGCGACTTTGTGATAGACCGCGTAGAAGCCGACACCCACTGAAATCAGTACCGCGGTCACGGTCAGTGCATCGAGGAAGGCCGACAGAAAGGCAGCTACCAGGGAGAACAGCAACGAGAGCATCTTCTTGGAGCGTACCTGCAGCAAAATCTTGGTGAAGACGACCAGCAGCAACTCCTTCATGAAGTAAATGCCCGCGACCATGAACATCAGCAGCAAAATCACTTCAAAGTTGGCTTCAGCCTCGTGGTACACCGTGTGAGGGTCAGCCATGCCCAGGATGATAGCCTCAATGGCCAGGAGGCCGCCGGGCTGCAGAGGGTAACAGCGCAGGGCCAGCGCTAGCGTAAAGATGAATTCTGCGATGAGTACCCATCCGGTGAAGAACGGACCGAAGGTGAACAGCAGAATTGGGTTGATCACGAGAAAGCCGATAATGGCCTGCTTGTACCAGATTGGAGAAGGGCCTAGAAAATTGTGCCAAAACGCTTGCGCTGAGGATTCGCTCATCTCGGAACCTTATCGTTGATATCACCGAAGGGGTGGTTGTAGGGAAATAGCCGCGCCATTTTAGGGCATGCGGACGCGTTTGTACCCCTTTTAACATGATCACGGGCGACTGCGGCAGTGTTGCTTCAGTCTGACTTGCTTGTATGGCATGCCCTGCGTCCATAACATGTCCGGCTTTCAGCAACAGTGACGCATCATGCTAGAGATTGTATCGCGCCCGGCTTTGCCCTCCGATGGCGATTTGTGTTTCGTTTTCAACCGATACGACGCCATCGGGAACCTGATGGATGCGCCAGGCACGCCCTGGCAGCGCGCCGCATTGAAGGCCGAATTCCCTAAGGCAGAGGAGGGGGTGTTTCTTGGGCTTTGGCGCGGTGTGCCCGCCTATGCCGTGGGTTTACACGATGCGCAGTTAGACCCCATGCGCCACGTGAGTGGCAGTTTGTACACCTTATTGGGTCGAATCGATGACGCCTTGTTCGGTGCCTACGGTCGCGCGCTGCAGATGCTCCGCTGGCGTGCAGAAAACCAATATTGCGGTCGTTGTGGCGAGGCGATGCTGTTGGGCGATGGGGAACGTGCCATGGTCTGCGGGCAGTGCCAGCTAAGTCGTTATCCTCAGCTCGCTCCCTGCGCCATCGTATTGGTAACGCGTGGGCGCGAAATGCTGTTGGCTCAGGCGGCAGGACGCGGGCCAGGGTTTTACAGCACTTTGGCTGGGTTCATTGAGCCCGGCGAGAGCGCAGAGGAGGCGGTAGCCCGAGAGGTCGAGGAAGAAGTCGGGGTGAAGGTCACGGATATCCGCTACTTTGGGTCTCAGCCTTGGCCATTTCCGGGGCAGCTCATGCTGGGTTTCACTGCCCGTTATGATTCCGGTGAAATTCAGCCTGACCCGGAGGAGATTGCTGATGCACAATGGTTCACGGCTGACGCTTTACCCCCTGTCCCCCCGGCCGTATCGATTTCAGGGCAGTTGATCCGATCCTTTATTCAGCAGGAAGCATTAGGAGATTGAACATGGAGTTCTTGCACGAGGTGGGCCTCTTTAGCGCTCAGGCGTTGGTGATTGTCGTCGCCATAGTGTTGGCGGCAGCAGGGGTCGCTGTGGTCAGCCAGCGCAAGCGAGGTAGTGGCGAGGACGGTTATATCGAAGTTCGCCAGGCCAATGATCGGTATCTGGCTTATCAGGATGCTGTTCGCTCTCTGACCGAGACCAAGGCTGAAACCAAGGCGCGTCTCAAGGCCGAGAAGCAGCGAAAGAAAGAAGAAGCGAAGGCCGAGAAGCAGCGCGCCAATCAGGCCGAGGGTGACGATGCAGCCCCTTCCCGCCCGCGAATTTTCCTCATTCACTTTGAGGGCGACATGCGCGCCAGCCAGGTAGCCGCGCTGCGTGAAGAGTTATCAGCGCTGTTACCCGTTGCCACGCCCGCGGATGAGGTCGTGGTGCGCCTCGAGAGCCCTGGTGGTCTGGTCCACGGCTATGGCTTGGCTGCGAGTCAGTTGCGGCGCGTCCGCGAAGCCGGCATTCCACTCACCGTCGCGGTCGATAAGGTGGCGGCCAGCGGGGGATATATGATGGCTTGTGTCGCGGACAAGATTATCGCGGCGCCGTTTGCTGTCCTGGGTTCCATTGGTGTTTTGGCTCAGCTGCCGAATTTCCACCGCTTGCTCAAAAAGCACGATATCGACTTTGAGCTATTTACTGCAGGTGAATACAAGCGAACGTTGACCATGTTTGGAGAAAACACCGACAAGGGGCGCGAGAAGTTTGTCGAAGAGTTGGAAGAAACCCACGGTTTGTTCAAGTCCTTCGTCAGCGACAATCGCCCTTCGGTCGATATCACCAAGGTGGCGACGGGAGAGGTTTGGTACGGACAGCAAGCCGTTGAGGTGGGCTTGGTCGACGAGCTTTCTACGTCGGACGGCTACTTGCAGTCTCGCATGGCAGACGCGGACATTCTCGAAGTCCGCTACCGACAAAAACCCAGCCTGCAAGAGCGACTGGGTCTGGCAGTGGAGCAATCCATGGAGCGCACCTTCTATAAAATCTGGCAGCAGGGATTCTCCCGCTTCCTGCCCTGACTAAACCCGCGTAAGTTCCTGCATGGCCGCGTGATGGTTGAGAAAGACGCGGCCGTGCAGCTGTTCAAGAAAATGACTTCGCTTCAATGCGTCCATTACGGGGCCTTTCACCTCGCTCAAATGAAGCTGCACGCTGCGTTCGGATAAACGACGATTGACCTCTTCGAGGGCTTCCAGAGCGCTGAGATCGATGCTGTTCACGGCGGGGCACATGAGCACGACGTGTTCGACCTCGGGATGGGCTTCAAGTTTACCGTAGATCGTGTCTTCAAGAAATGCCGCGTTGGCGAAGTACAGGCTTTCATCGATACGAATCGATAACACACTGGGGTGCGTGACGACGTCGTGACGTTGCACGTTTCGATAGTGCTCAGTGTCCGGGACGCGGCCGACAACGGCGAAGTGGGGGCGGCTGGTGCGGTAGAGATGGCTACCAATGGAGGCCACTACGCCGGCGACAACGCCGATCTCCACACCTAACAGCAGTGTCAGCACGATTGTCGCGGCGATCGCGAGAAAATCCGCTCGTGAGTAGTGCCATGCTTCTTTCACAATCGACCAGTCGATCAGCGAGGTGACGGCCACCACGATGGTGGCGGCCAGAGTGGCCTTGGGGAGGTAATAGAGCGCTGGCGTCAGCACCATGGCGGCAATCGCAATCCCCAGCGCGGTCATGATGGAGGCTGCTTGCGTTACGGCACCGGCATCAAAATTGACAACAGATCGTGAAAAACCGCCGGTGACAGGGAAGCCACCTGAAACCGCCGATGCCAGATTGGCAGCTCCGAGCCCGATCAGCTCCTGATTGGGATCGATACGTTGTCGGCGTTTTGCGCCCAGCGTCTTGCCCACAGACACCGATTCCACGAAACCGATAATGGCGATGAGTAGCGCGGGTATGGCCAATTCGCGCGCCAGTTCGAGATCCCAGAAGGGCGTGCTGAAGGCCGGCAAGCCTTTCGGGACATCGCCCACCAGCGCAACCCCTGCCTGCTCGAGTTCTAGCCCCAGCGCGCCGAATATCGTGAGCAGAATAGCCAGCACTGGCGCGGTCTTGGTGAGCAGGCCGGCTGTCTGGTGGTTCATGCCCGTACGTATCAGGATGGGACTCAGTTTAGTGCGGCAAAACAACAGCAAAAGCAGAACAAACGCACCGATTGCCAGCGTATGTAGGTTGGCATTCGGGGCTTCCTGAGCCAGCGTGTACAGCAGTGTCGGCAATGTCTCGCCGTGCGCGGAGATCCCGAGAATATGCTTAAGCTGGCTGATGGCGATCAAAATTCCCGAGGCAGTAATAAAACCGGACACCACAGGGTGGGAGAGGAAATTGGCAACAAAGCCAAACCGCAACAGACCCAGTACCACCAACATGACGCCGCCCAAAAACGCCAGCATCACAGCTGCAGTGGCGTAGTCGGCAGTGCCCTGTTGCGCCACAGCGCCGACTGCGGTTGCCGTCATCAGCGAGGCCACTGCCACGGGCCCTACTGATAGGGTGCGGCTGGTGCCGAAGAAGGCATAGGCGATGAGAGGGAGTATCGAGGCGTACAGGCCCATTTCAGCGGGCAGTCCGGCCAGTAGCGCATAGGCCAGGGACTGCGGGATGAGCATGATGGTGACAATGACCGAGGCGATCAGATCACTGACGAAAGCCTCACGGTCATAGGTCTTCGCCCAGCTCAGAAAGGGCAGGGCGTTGGCGAGTCGCGACACGATGGTTGATCAGACCTGATGGATGGGCTCTGCCATCCACTCACGACCTTTGAGCATCGCGTTCCAGTAGATCCAGGGCAGCATTTGCGCCTTTAAAATCCAGGCAGCTCGGCTGGGGCGTTCGCCATTGATCACGAACTTAGGGAAGCTGGGTTGCAGCTTACCGCCGTAGCCGAACTCGGCGAGCACGACCTTGCCGCGCTCGACGGTCAGTGGACAGGAGCCATAGCCGTCGTAGTGCGCGTGGTGCGGTGCGCGACCCATGTGGTGCAAAACATTGACGGCGACGGTAGGCGCCTGAGCGCGTGCTGCTGCTGCGGTCTTGGCGTTGGTCGTGTTGGTGCAATCACCGAGGCCCCAAACGTTCTCCCAGCGCGTGTGCTGCAGCGTATCCGGATTCACGTCCACCCAGCCGGCCGCGTCGGCAAGCGGTGAAGAGGCGATAAAGTCAGGCGCACACTGGGGCGGGCAGACGTGGATCATATCGAAATCCGTCTCCACCGTTTCGCCCTCTGGCACGGCAAAGGTGGCGATCTTCTTGTCGCCGTCGATCTTCGTCAGGGTGTGTTGGAAATTGAGGTTAGCGCCGTACTTGTTCACATACTCCATCAGCGCAGGCACGTAGGCCGCCACGCCGAACAGACTCGGCGTGGCCGTGAAGAACTGAATATCAATATCGTTGATGACGCCGCTGCGAGTCCAAGCATCACCCGAGAGATACATGGCCTTTTGTGGCGCACCCGCACACTTAATCGGCATCGGAGGCTGAGTAAAGAGGGCGCGTCCACGTCGCATACCCTGCACCAACTCCCACGTGTAACTGCAGGTGTCGATCGAGTAGTTCGAGGTCACGCCATTGTGCCCCAATGTTTCAACCAGCCCTTCGATGCCCGACCAGTTGAGCTTGATGCCCGCGGCAACGACCAGTCGGTCGTAATACACCTTGCTGCCATCTCCGAGATGCAGGGTGCTGTTTTCTGGGTCAAATCCATCAACCGGCTGCTGTATCCAGGTGGTGCGCTTGGGGATGACGCTGGCCATCGGGCGACCGGTCTGGTGTGCCTTGAAAATGCCGCCGCCGGTCATGGTCCAGCCCGGCTGGTAGTAATGCATGTCAGCGGGGTCGATCAACGCAATGTTCAAGCTGCTATCGCGTTTCAGCAGGCTGGAGGCGGTGGCGATACCGCCGGCGCCTGCACCCACAATCGCCACGTCATAGTGCGCTGCACCTTCGGGATGTCGCGTATTAACTGACATGCAAAAACCCTCGTAACGTTTTCTTTTTATTTATTTATCGGCAGAAAATCTGGCAACGTCGGCGCCGCCAAATGCGTTCAACGGCAGCCGCAGGAACAGTCTTTCATTGGGTTCCTTGGGCGGGAGATGACCGGCTCGCATGTTCACTTGTAAGGACGGCAGAATCAGCGTTGGCATCCCCAAAGTCGCGTCACGCGCTTCCCGCATGGCGACGAAGTCGTCCTCGCTAATCGTATCATTGACATGGATATTGTCGGCACGCTGCTCACCCACGGTCGTTTCAAACGCCAGCTCCCGACCACCGGGCTGGTAATCGTGGCAGATAAACATGCGGGTTTCTGCAGGCAGCGCCAGCAGGCGACGAATCGATCGGAAGAGGGTGCGTGCGTCTCCGCCAGGGAAATCACAGCGCGCGCTGCCGGCGTCGGGCATGAACAGGGTGTCGCCGACGAACAGGGCGTCACCAAGCAGATAGGCCATGCAAGCCGGGGTGTGTCCGGGGACGTGATACGCGCTGCAAGACATTTCGCCAATCGTGAAAGTGTCGTTATCAGCGAGCGTGAGGTCAAACTGACTGCCGTTGCGGGGGAAGTCCTCAGGTTCGTTGAAGACGTTGGCGAAGGTTTCCTGAACGGTGGTGATGTTGAAACCAATCGCGATCTTTCCACCGAGCTGCTCCTGAATGTAAGGCGCACCGGTCAGGTGATCTGCGTGTACGTGGGTTTCAAGGATGTAGTCAACCGTCAGGCCTTCGGCTTTGACGTAATCAACGACCTTGTCAGCTGACTCGGTGGTCAGCGTGCCTGAGGGATAGTCCAGATCCAGCACCGGGTCGACGACCGCGCAGTGTTTGGTTGCCGGATCGGTCACGACGTAAGTGAGCGTCCAGGTTCTCGGGTCAAAGAAGTGTTTAACGAGCGGCTTGGTTGCGTTGCTGATGTCGATAGCTTCAATCTCGGTCATGCTGATTGCCTCCGCGGCCTTGCAAAGTGCATTTGCGGCGCCGGAGCGACTGATGCGGCGCCGCCGATTGATGTATTCTAACGGAATTAGCTTATGCTAAATACTACTTTAGCGCCGAAATAAGTCCCCCGAGCGGGTAAGTTTCGCTGCTGTACGTATCAAAGTCGCGCGACTGCACGGCGCCCAAAAAACCGAATAAGTGAGGACCACCGATGTCGTTCAAACAGCCTTTTGCCGCTTTGCTCATGATGACCGTGATGGGGGTTTCTGCAGCCTTCGCCCAAGATGATCCGTTGGTCGATGCGTTTCAGGAGTACATGATGTTCTCCGAATATGAAGCGGGCATCATTTTGCCGCGTCAAATCGACCAAACGGTTTTTGAATCGGTGACGTTTATCGATACCCGAGACGCGGGTCAGTATGAGAAAGAAACCATTCCGGGGGCCGTCAACATCGAGTGGCGTGAGGTTTTTGATCGCATTGATGAGATTCCCGATAGCCAGATGACAATTTTGTTCTGCAATACTGGCAGCCTCTCAGCGCAAGCGGCATTTGCCTTGCGGGT
>JAZBOZ010000307.1:0-13490 GCA_036351405.1 Halieaceae bacterium | reverse complement strand
TCAATCAGCGGGTAGGCAACAATAAGGCCTGTGTCGTCAAACCATCGCTGGACAAGTTGCCGGTCGCCATGGGCCGCCTGCAAAGTGACTGCCGCGTTGCGTAACAGGACTGGGTCAGTATGCTCGCCTTTCGATGGCGCATCACCCGCACTGCGTCGCAGCATGTGCGCGTCGCCACCTCGATCGATGGTCAGCAAAAATACATCGTTTGGCTGGAAAAACTCACGGGCAGCTTGCAAAAGGTTGTTTTCAAGCTCTTCCAGTGAGTGCAGCCGCGTCAAGTTGGCGACTCGCTCGAGCATGTTCTGCGCGTTTTGCATGTGTTGGCCGAGCTTTCCCCGGGTCGTTTTATTTTTAATTTGCTTTTATAAAGGAATCAGCTGGCGAGCGATACCCGCCAAGCTGCTTGCCCGCCCAGTCTCAGCGGTGTTGTGCAATGTACGCAAGCAGTCTCGCCGAGAATAAAGCCCGGCGAGGCCCGCAATTTATCGCGTTACTGTCCTGGCGCTGGATCAGTTTCCGGCTGTATTACCGACTCAGCGCGGCTCATCCAGCAATTCACCAAAGAATACCGCATTGACCAGTAACTTTTGGGTGCCCCACCAGAACGCGCGGAAAGTCGCACTGTCCAAGGACAACACAATAGCGCCATCACCGCGAGCATCGACAATCAGACCCGCTGATCCTGCAGCAAGCTTGCGGTTTTCCTCCGACATATAGCCCGAGAGCAGCGGGTCTTCACCGTAGACAATGGGCGATGAATAGGCACTGGGTGAGCGGGCCATAAATCGCTCGCTACGGCGGAAGACGGGCAGGAATGCCTCGGTATAGCCGTAGCCCAGTGGATGGGTGACGTCCAGGTCGCCGGCCAGAATTGCACCCCGCACCAGGCGGAAGGCGGCTTCATCTCGGGCAGTGGCGTAGGGTCTGCGTTCGGGCAGCAGCGCCTCCAGGTCCTCTGCTGAGGCATCACCCTTGCGCTTCAGCGCTTTGAGCTCGTCTCGCTGACTCTGCGCCTTTGTCTCTCGCCAGATGACATCGGTAAGCTCATTGCGCTGCAACCACTCGACTGTCGACGCGCCCTGCGCCCAGAGGATGCCGCCGCTTTTGACAAAAACGTCGATTTTATCAACGACCGAATCGGGCAGAGCGCTCAGCGGGTTGGTCATCACGATGTGCGTGTAGTCGGCCAGATCCGTGCGCGCCAGCCGGTCGCTATCGACCATGGTGATGGGCATCTGCACCCGTCGATCGAACATGTGCCAGATTTCGCCGGTATCGTAGGGCGAAGTCCCGGGGCCGGTGACCAGCAAAACTTTGGGCAGGCTCAGTACATGAAAGTCACGGCTACCGAGATCAATCCCCCGACGGGTGAAGCTGCTCGCTACGGGATAGACCGGCAAGCCTGCCTCGGCTGCGTCGCGCAGCAAAGTCATTGCTGCCTCAGGTATGGACTCTCCCAGCTCGGGTGCAACAAACAGCGTGCCATAACCAAAATCGATCTCGCCTTGACCCGCAATCTGTGCGGTGAGCGGACGTTCGGCCACCCGCACGTTGGCATCGGCTGCGAGTAAATCATAGAGCAGCGCGGGTGACGCGGAGTCGCGCCAATCGATGAGATAGCCGATAGGTGAGTCCGCCAACGTGGTCGACGTCAGCAGGAAATCATTGCGCAGCGGTGATGTTTTCACGCTGCGCACAGGCTCCCGGGTATGGGCGAGGTTGAAGGCCCAGGGCATGGTCCAGGTGGATACGTCGTAGAACACGTTTTCCTCAAATTCGAGCTGACGGTTCCACAGGGTGGCGAGATAAGTGGACTGACGCTGATCCAGCGGAATCGCCAGCGTCTCGCCCGCTTTATAACGGCGCCCGCCAGCCTCGACATCCTTGGCGAGGAGCTCGACCTCGATGTCGTGACCCTGCAACAAGCGCACGAATTCCCGCAAGCGGGTGGCATCGCCCTCGGCGGCGGCGAGGTAGTAGCCGCGCTGCTTGCCGGCGCTTTCAACATAAAAATCCCGCTGGTACTGCAGCAGCTCATCCTTGAGTTCAGCCGTTGCCTGAATCGAGGACAGCGACGCTCTGAACTGATTGGCGATGCTGTCGGGGAAGGTCAGTCGACCATTGACGACGTCCTGCTGCGTGCCGCGGGAGGAGGGTTGTTCGAACAGGATGCCCACGCAGCCGAACAGGTCAGGGTAGGTAGAACCCTTGCCCATAAAAAAGTCGTCGTAACCCTCCTGGCTGAAGTAGCGAATACCCGCCCGGTCGAAAACCTGCGCGTGGTACTCACCGATTTTGGCGGTGAGTGTCTGATTCACTTTCGGCGTGAGAGGGTTGGTCCGCTCGGGTTTGCCCGGCATGAAGAAGAAATTGCTGTTGCTGCCCTGCTCGTGAAAGTCGAGCTGCACATTGGGCTTCCATTCGTGGAACAGCGCCAGTCGACCCCGGCTCTCGGGGTGCTGATGGGGCAGCCAGTCGCGGTTAAGGTCAAACCAGTAGTAGTTGGTACGGCCATTGGGCACTGCCTCGCGATGCTCCCGATCGTTGGAATCCGGGCTGGGGTTGAGGCCCCGCAGGCTGTTGCTCCAGTGGGCGAAGCGATCGAGCCCGTCGGCGTTGAGCATCGGGTTGAAAATAATGACAACGTCTTCCAGTCGCGCCGCCAGTTCAGGATCTTGTGCGGCGTTGAGGTAGTAGGCGACCAGCGGCGTGGCGTTGGTACCGCTCGGCTCGTTGCCGTGGATGCTATACATCATGTGCAGTACGGCGGGTTGCGCCTTGAGATCAGGGCTCGCAGCGGGGTCGATAATCGCAGCCCGAGCCGCTTTGATCTCATCCAGTTTGGCCAGGTTGGCGGGTGAAGAAATGGCGTAACTCACCAGATCTCTGCCGCCGTAGGTGGTCGCATGGGCGCCCATCGCCATCATTCGGGGTGATGCCTCGGCCAGCGTATCGAGGTAGCGGACGATTTCATGGTGATACCAATGACGTTCGCCGACTTTGACGCCAGTGACGGCCTCGGGCCGCGGAATACTGGCGTCCAGCGGCGGTACTGTCTCCAGCACATCGCTCAGCTTGAGTTCATCTGCTCGTGGTTGAGCAACCAGCAACAGGCAACTGACGAGGATCAACAGGTATTTCATGGGTGCGCTCCGTGTTTGCAGCGGCACATGGTACCGAGTTACCGGTGAGATGACAGGCCAGGTGTGCCCCGGGTTGCACTGCTGCCATTTCTACAGCGATCAAAGAAACGTGAATTTGCACAGGCTGGCCAATAAAGTAGAGTAGACCGCTCTTCGTCGCGGCGACGTTTCGCTGCTCTGAATCACTCCCTGGGGATACAGCATGCACAGACGGGATTTCGTAAAACTCACCGGTATTGGCGCCGCGGGCCTGATGCTTCCAATCAGCGGCAATATCGTTACGGCGGCGGAGCTGGTTGATACCGGCTTGGACTTCGCTCAGAAAAAGCAGCTGGCCAATATTGCGCTGAGCGCTGCCACTGAGGCAGGTGCGACTTACGCTGATGCGCGGATCGGTCGCTACCTCAACCAATTTGTCACCGCGCAAGAGCTGCGGGTCGACAATATTGTGAACACCGAATCCGCCGGTATTGGTATCCGGGTTATTGCCAATGGTACCTGGGGCTTCGCTGCGACTTCTGACATGAGCCCGGATGCGATTGCCAAGGCGGCTCGCCAGGCGGTCGCAGTGGCCAAGGCAAATTCCAAGTTCCAAACTGAGCCGGTCAAGCTGGCACCTGTGAAGGGCGTTGGTGACGTTCAGTGGCGTACGCCGATCAAGCAAAGTGCTTTCGAAGTGCCGATCAAGGACAAGGTCGACCTGCTGATGGAGGCCAACAACGCGGCGCTCGATAACGGTGCCAACTACATCACGTCGGTGTTGTTCCAGGTCAACGAGCAAAAGTTCTTCGCATCGACCGATGGCTCTTACATCGATCAGGACGTGCATCGTCTGTGGTCACCGTTCTTTGCGACCGCCATTGGCGCGACGGGCTTCAAACAGCGCAACGGACTGGGTAACCCGGTCGGGATGGGCTTTGAGTACCTCGACGGTGACCCCAAAGAGCAGATCAAGGTGCAGGGCGCCAACGTCGGCTATCGCTATTCCTACGACATGGTGCAGGACGCCCGGGATGCGGGTAAGCAGCTGCAGGCCAAGCTCAAGGCACGCTCGGTTGAACCGGGCAAATACGACTTGGTATTGGACCCCCATCACCTGATGCTCACGATTCACGAGTCAGTCGGCCACCCGCTGGAGCTGGATCGCGTGCTCGGTTACGAGGCGAACTTCGCAGGCACCAGCTTCGCGACCCTGGATAAGTGGCGCAGCGGCAAGTTCCAGTACGGCTCGGACATCGTCAATCTGGTCGCAGACAAGACCCAAAAGCACTCGCTGGGTTACGTCGAATACGACGACGAAGGTGTGAAGACCAAAGAGTGGGATCTGGTGAAAGATGGCATTCTCGTCAACTATCAGGCGATCCGCGACCAAGTCCATATGATCGACCAGAACGAGTCACACGGCTGCTGTTACTCGCAGAGCTGGGCTGACGTGCAGTTCCAGCGCATGCCCAACGTCTCGCTGAAGCCGAATCCCGAGAAAGATCTCAGTGCCGATGACATCATCAAGGATGTTGAGGATGGCATTTACATCGTCGGTCGCGGCTCGTTCTCGATCGACCAGCAGCGCTATAACTTCCAGTTCGGCGGCCAGCTGTTCTACGAAATCAAGAACGGCAAGATCACCGAGCAGATCGAAGATGTTGCTTACCAATCCAATACCCAGGAGTTCTGGAATTCCTGTGTCGCCATGGCCGGGCCGTCGGATTACCGACTGGGTGGCTCGTTCTTTGACGGCAAGGGCCAGCCATCGCAGGTCAGTGCGGTCTCCCACGGCTGCCCGACCACGCGCTTCAACGGCGTGAATGTCATCAACACCGCGCGAAAGTCCGTCTAACGACCGACACTGCAAAGAATTCCAGAGGATAAATCATGGCTATTTTTACGGAACAGGAAGCACAGGCACTACTGAAGAAAGTGCTGGCGTTTTCGAAGGCGGATGAGTGCGAATGTGGGCTGGAAGGCTCGATCACCGGCAACATTCGTTATGCCCGCAACACCGTGTCGACCTCGGGCGAGGTGAGTGATGTCACCCTCGCGGTACAGTCGTCCTTCGGCAAGCGCACGGGCACGGCCACCATCAACGAATTTGACGATGCATCGCTTGAAAAAGTGGTGCGCCGTTCAGAAGAGTTGGCAAAGCTGGCGCCAGAGAACCCCGAGTACATGCCGCTGCTTGGCCCCGCCAAGTACGACAAAGTCGATGCCTGGCGCGACAGCACCGCATCAATGACGCCGGCGGATCGTGCACAAATGGCTGACGCGAGCATCACTCCGTCGCGGGACAAGAAGATGGTTGCAGCAGGCTTCCTGCGCGATACCAAAGGCTTCTTCGCCATGGCCAACAACAAGGGGATGTTCGCTTATCACCGGGCTACCAATGCAGACTTCACCGTCACGGTGCGCAGCGAGGATGGTCGCGGCTCGGGTTGGGCATCACTGGACTTCAACGATGTGTCCAAGCTGGACACGGGCAAAGCGTCCGCCATCGCGATTAAGAAAGCACGCGATTCAGTCGACGCCAAAGAGATGGAGCCGGGCCGTTATACGGTGATTCTGGAGCCTGCTGCCTCGGTAACTCTGCTCGGCAACATGGCGCGAGCGATGAACCAGCGTGCAGCAGATGAGGGGCGGAGCTTCTTGAGCCGCAAGCCTAAAGAGGGTGAAGAACTGCCCGAAGATGCACCCAAGAATCGTATCGGCGAGAAGCTCTTCGACGAGCGGGTGAATATCTGGAGCGATCCGCTGCATCCCGAGGTGCCGACGCCTGCGTTCTCTGCCGATGGTGCGCCGGTTGGCAAAACGGTTTGGATTGAGAACGGCGTGGTCAAAACCTTACCCAACAGCCGTTATTGGGCCCAGAAGACGGGCGTGCCTTACGTGCCGACCGCCTACTCGGGCGGCGGCCTGTTTGGTGGCGGGGTGCAAATGATCATGGCCGGCGGTGATGCCAGTCTTGAAGATATGATTGCCAACACCCGTCGCGGTGTTCTCGTGACCCGCACCTGGTATATCCGTTCCCTCGATCCGCAGACCTTGCTGTACACCGGCCTTACCCGTGACGGCACGTTCTATATCGAGGATGGAGAGATCAAGTATCCGATCAAGAACTTCCGTTTCAATGAATCGCCGATCGTGATGCTCAACAACATTGAGGAGCTGGGTGAGCCGCAGCGCATCAACGGTTCGCTGATTCCGCCGATGAAGATTCGCGATTTCACCTTCTCGAGCCTGTCAGACGCGGTGTAACTGACTGCTGGCGCCGCCCCGCTTTGGGGTGGCGCGCCATTCCTTGCCCGCACTTCTCAATCTACTTTTTGGTCTTGTCCATTCCGTATGCATAGCCACCTGTCAGTGACTCGCCGTCAGATGCTGACCCTGTTGGGTGCGGGCATCGCCGGGGCGACATTGCCGCAGACACTGCGCGCGGCATCGCCCGCAGACTTTTATTTTACGCGGCTGAGTTATGAGTCGGGGGATTGGAATGTTGATGAGCGGGCCCCCTCCAATATTCTTAATGCGCTGATCGAGTACACCACGATTCGAGTCGATCTGAACGAGCGAGTGGTGGCACTCGCCGACCCGGAAATGCTCACGGCGCCGTTTTGTTATCTGGCCGGCCGCCGCTTGCTGCGCTTCAATCATGCGGAGCGAGAAAACTTTTTGCGCTATGTGCAAAACGGCGGTTTTGTCTTCGTCGATGACTGTAACCACGATATCGACGGGTTATTCGCGACCAGTTTTGAGGAGCAAATGCGGGAGCTCTTTGGCCCCGAGGCGCTGCAACGCATACCCAACGATCACCCGATTTATTCGAGTTTCTTCGAGTTTGACGGACCGCCCCGCACCGGGCAGGAGCTCAATGGTTGGGGCGACGGTCTGGTGCATGAGTATTTGCAGGCCATCGAAGTCAACGGGCGCATTGCGGTGCTCTACAGCAACAAAGACTACGGTTGCGAGTGGGATTACGACTTTCGCAATAAGCGTTTCATGATGACCGACAACACGCGCTTCGCGGTCAACGTTGTGGTTTATGCGATGACGGCGTAACGGCCGGATGTGCGGCTCGCCACAGTATGGATGGTCTGAATCAGCGTTCCTTGCTGTATTAATGCATTGAACCCTTGCGCCCTGTGCGCCCCGACGGTGATCCACGCCGATGTTTTCAAACACAAGTGAATGAGTGCCATGCCGGAACTGAATCTATCTGAGTCTGAAGTCCACGCCTTGCTCGACAAGCTCACCGCCGTCAATACCGAAATTGGTAAGGCGATCGTGGGGCAAAAGGCGGTGGTTGATGAGCTGCTGATCAGCTTGCTGGCGGGTGGGCACTGCATTCTGGAAGGCGTGCCCGGTCTCGCCAAGACGTTGATGGTGAGTACGCTGGCCAATGCGCTGCAGCTGGATTTTCGTCGCGTGCAATTCACCCCGGACCTTATGCCCAGCGATCTGATCGGGACTGAAATTCTGGAAGAGGATCACGGCACCGGTAAGCGATTCTTCAAATTTCAAAAGGGCCCCGTGTTCACCAATTTGCTTTTGGCCGATGAGATTAACCGTACCCCGCCGAAGACTCAGGCGGCGCTACTTGAGGTGATGCAGGAGCGCGCAGTCAGTTACGCGGGCGAGCATTACCCTCTCGATAAACCGTTTTTCGTACTCGCCACGCAAAACCCTGTAGAGCAGGCGGGCACTTATGCCCTGCCAGAAGCACAGTTGGACCGTTTTCTTTTGTTTATTCGTGTCGCCTACCCCAGCCAGGAGGAGGAAGTCGAGATCTTGCGTCGCACCACGAGCGCAAGCGGTGATCCGGTACAACCCGTGTTGGATGCGAATGACATCGTCACGCTGCAAAGTATTGTTCGCGGGGTCGCTATCAGCGATACCTTGCTCGATTACTCGGCCCGGATTGTACGCGCTACGCGGCCGGGCGAGGGTGGCCCGAGTCCGGTGCAGGATTACGTCCGCTGGGGCGCAGGGCCCCGTGCCGGTCAGGCATTGGTGTTGTGTGCCAAGGCGCATGCCGTGCTGAACCGGCGTTTTGCCGTGACGGCCGATGACCTCCACAGCATCGCCCCCGCCGCCCTAAGACACCGACTGTTGTTGAACTTCCAAGCTGAGGCGGACGGTGTGAGTACGGACGATATTGTCGCGCAGGTGCTTGAGGCAATGCCGCCCCCCACGAGCGAGCTGTTGTAAACGGTAGGGTCGGGCGTCGATGGAACAATTCATCGATTTACGCGCGCTGGCGCGCGTTCGGGATATGGAGCTGGTGGCGCGAAGTGTTGCTACCGGTTTCCTGCACGGCGTTCAGGCCAGTGAGCAGCGGGGCGTAGGTATTGAGTTCAGCCAGTACCGGGCGTATGAGCCCGGCGATGCGCCCTCCAGAATCGATTGGAAGCTGTATGCACGATCAGACCGTTACTTCGTGCGCGAGGCCGAGCGCGAGAGTGAGACCAGCGTGTGGCTGGTGCTGGATACCAGCCGCTCGATGATGCTCGGTAGCGAGCAAGGCGTTTGGAACAAGTTCGACTACGGTCGCTATCTGACAGCGACGCTCGCCTATCTGGCCCAATCTCAGGGCGACCGCGTGGGCCTGCTGACGCTGGGCGGCGGAGCCCCCACGTTGATACCTGCGCTTGCGGGGACGCGGCAGTGGCATCGCATCCTGCACAGTCTGGACGATCTAACGGCGGGCGGTGCATTTCCCGCTCATGAAAACATCGGTGCCGAGATCGCGCGGTTGCAGGGTCCGGGGCTGGTGATTCTTATCAGCGATCTTCACCAAGAGCGTGGCGAGATCAGTGACTTCCTTCGTTTGGTGTCGACCCAGCACAACGAAGTCGCCACCCTCAGGCTTGAATGCAACGATGAACGTGATTTCCCTTTCGAGGGTCCAGTGCGTTTCGAGGATTTGGAAACTGGCGAATCGGTGCTGGCTAATGGTCGCGCTGCGCGCGCAAAGTACCTCAGCAGCCGTGAGCAATGGTTGACGGAGCTCAAACGCCGCCTCAGTCAGTGGGAGGTCGGGCTGGATACGGTTTGCAGCGATGAGCCTCTTGATGCCGGGTTGCACGCGTTTCTGGAGCGCCGACGCCGAGGGCTGGTCGCTTGAATGGGCTGACACTACTCAATGCATGGGGTCTGTTAGCCCTGGCTGCGCTGCTGTTGCCACTCGCGATTCACCTGTTCAGTCGCAGCCGTGGCCGGCGGGTCTTGGTTGGCAATATCGCCCTCTACCGCCAGCCGCGACGGCAGCGCGTGTTCGAAGCACGTGTTCAACAATGGCCATTGCTGTTGCTACGGCTGTTGTTACTCATCGTTGCGGCACTGTGGGTTGCAGAATTGGCGCGGGAGCAGCGTCCATCACTTGCCGGCACAACGGCCTACGTCACCCCGGACTGGCTCGCAGCCCAAGGGCGCGAAGGTGCAGCCAATATCGACGCAGATAGAGTTCTTGCGCTGATCCCATCGTTTCCCCCGGTTGATGCCTACGTGTCTACTTCATCGGCATCCGGTTCGGATTGGTACGGTTTACTGGCCGAACGCTTGGCGGCGGTGGATCACAAGGGCGGCGTGACCGTCTATGCGCTGGGCGCTGCCGATCAGTTTCCGGCTAGCGCGACTGGGTTCGGGGCTGGCGTTCGTTGGGTGCTGGCGACGCCGGGTGCTGAGCCGGGTGCTGAGAAAGAGAAGCCAAATCCTTCGCTGGTTGTGAGTGTCTACCACGAACCCGGCCGAAAAACGGATGCGGTGAGCATCACAACAGCGCTGGCTTTGGCTGCAGAGCAGCGACAAGTGCGCCTCGATATCGCCATGACCGAGGTGGCATCGGGTGACGCGGACGTTACGACACCGATATTCGATCAGGCGCCGGCGGATGCCATGCGGGTCGCTATCGGTCTTGGTGTCAATGTTGATCACTTGAGCGCAACAGTTGCTTTGGAAGATGTGGCGCCCGGCACTATCGCAACCACGCTGCAGTTGCCGTCGCTGCCCGGGCATCGCTTCGAGGTTCGCCCCGCTGTTCAGCAGCCATCGGTTGACGCCGGCGTCATGGGTGACGCGCCGCCGCAGGTGTTGTGGCGGGCGGATAATGGCCAGCCGTTGCTGATTGAGACATCAGTGGCTGGAGGCAGACATCTACGCTATCTGGATCGGTTGAGCGAGGTTGCCGACAGCCCGTTACGTAGCGAAGCGTTTCCCGAATTACTTTTGCGCTTGCTATTGGGCGAGACCGCCTGGCAGCAGGGTTACGCGCAAGCGCCTGTCGATCCTACGCTGACGCTCTCCAACTCTGGCCGATCACCAGCGGTGCCGAATCAGCCTTTGGCGCCGTGGCTTGCGTTATTGCTCGCCCTATTGGTGGCGGTTGAGCGTTGGTGGGCTGAGCGATTGTCAGCGGAGTCATCTCAATGACGACAGCGGACATGTCACTGACGCCGTTGCTTCATCGCTTACGGCGGCGCGCGTGGTTGCAAGCAGGGCTGGTGGCCATCGCGGGTGCGCTGGTAGTGGCGGGCTTCACAGGATGGAGCGGCGATCTTTCACCCGTCATTGCCGGTTCGGTTGCCGGGATCATAGTTTTGGCGATTTACCGTGTTCGTCATGCCGCCTTCGTCGCTAATGAGTCCGCTACGGCCGAGCACCTTAATCGCTGCGTGCCCCAGCTGGAGGAGAGCGCTGAGCTTTGGTTGAAACCCGTAGATCAGCTCGGTGTCCTTGAGCGGCTGCAACGCGCCCGCGTTGAGCCCGCATTTGCACGGCTCGCCACTGAAACGGGCCTGTGGCTGCCACCGTTGCGTTGGCGTATGCCGCTGCTCATTAGCGCGCTGGGACTGGCGTTGTTCTGGTCACCGGCTCCGCCGATGACGACTCCGTCAACGGGCGAATCTGGTGAACGAAGCGTGTCACCAGCGCTTGTTGCGCCACCGGCGCTCGTTGCCATCACTGTCACCCCCCCCGCTTACATGGGGGCAGCGGCGTTTGATACCGACAGCTTCAATGTGACGCTCCCCGAAGGCGCAACAGTAACGTGGCAAATGAGTCATTCCGCGGGTACGCCCGTGCGATTGGCGCTGAATACCAGCGAGGCGGCGGAGCAGCGCATTGACTTTACGCAGAGTGAGCAAGGCTATTGGCAGGCAAGTGCCGTCATCACCGAAACCTCGTTGTATCGATTGGAGCAGCAAGGGGTCGACGGTTTTACGGCGCTGCCGGGGGTTTACAGTCTTGCTGTAACGCTTGATCGCCCGCCACGCTTGCGCGTACTCGAACCGAAAAAAAATCGCCTCGAAATTCCGCGTGAGGGTGATCCCCATTTTGTATACCGGGTTTCAGTCACCGACGATTACGGCGTGGGTGATGTGGAGATTTTTGCCTCGGTGGCGAAGGGTTCGGGTGAAGGCGTGAAATTCAGGGATGAGCGCTTCAATTTTGAAAGCAATACCGTCGAGGACGGTGTTCAGATTTATGAACGGCACTGGGATTTGCGCGCATTGGGTATGGAGCCGGGTGACGAGGTTTATCTTTTTACGCGTGCCCGGGATAACCATCCACGCAAGTTGCAAGAGAGCCGATCGGACACGCTCGTGGTGCGCTGGCTTGATGAGACCCAGATACAACCGGTGAGTGACGGTCTGGCGATCTCAGTCATGCCCGAATATTTCAAAAGCCAACGGCAAATTATTATCGAAACTGAGCAATTGATCGCCGACCAGGCGGTGCTGCCTGAGACGGTCTTTGTACAAACGTCGCGCGATCTCGGCGTCGCCCAGTCAGAGCTGAAGGAGCGCTATGGCCAGTACCTGGGCGATGAGTTCGGTGAAAGTGAGGCGCCGTCAGGGCTGGTGACGGAAGCTGCTTCCGATGAAGAAGGCGAAGCAGAAGATGACGATCATGAGGGCCATGATCACGAGGGGCATGATCATGCCGGCCATGACCACGGTGGCGCTGGCAATGAAGATCTGCCGCAAACGGCAGAGGCGCTGATCGCGCGGTTTGGTCACGATCACGGTGCAGCGGAGATTGGACCGATCACGCGGCGCAGCCCGGTCGGGTTGATGAAGCGTGCGGTCGCCAATATGTGGGATGCCGAGCTGCAGTTGCGATTGGCCAATCCTGAAGCCGCGCTGCCCTTTGAATATGAGGCGCTCAAGTACTTCGACCTGGCGCGACAAGCAGAGCGGATTTATACCCAGCGCCTCGGATTCGAGCCGCCGCCCGTTTCTGAGGAGCGCCGTCTCACCGGGGAGCTCGATGATATCGAGAGTCGCGAGCGTGCAGTGTCCGCCGACCCGGATCCCTCAGTGCCGCTGCTGATGCGTGATCTATACCGGTTGCTCAACGAACGGGCGCCTGGTTCAAAGCTTGATGCTGAGGCTGTCGCTTTGTTAACCGAGGCGGCCGCGGTGTTCACCGAACGTGCGACCGAGCGCCCCGCGCTGATTCAAGCGGCTGCGCACCTCGAGCAGATGCGGCTCAGTGGTCGCCTGATCATTGAGGATTGTCCGGACTGTTTGCTGACGCTGCAGAGCGCCACCTGGTCTTTGTTACCTGACATCGCCCCGGCGCCAATGAAAGCCATGCGGCGCAAGCCCGATGTGCTCGGCGCTGAGTACCTCCAACGCCTCGATGCCGCCGCCGTTGGGGGTGTGCAATGACACCGGTCATCACCTTGTCATTCGCCGGCATTAACTGGCCGATATCGCTGGCTGCGCTGCTGGCGCTACCTGCCCTCGTTCTGGTTTTTGTGGTGGCGATGGTTCGTGCCCGGCGTCGCCTGGCCGCGGCATCTCCCCTGTTGCGCCGCAGTGTCATGCTGCTCAATGCGTTGGCGCTGCTCGCGCTAACGCTGTTACTCGCCCCGCCCGGATTGCCGGTCGCGGGTGGCGATCGTGTGGCCTTGGTCACTGAAGGCAGCGAGGCGTTGCCGGTGGCGAAAATTGTCTACAGCTTTGGCAAGACTGATGGCCAAGCATGGCCCGACGTACCTATGCTGGTGACGCCCAGCCAGTTGACGATCAGGCACCCGGGGCTCGATGAGGTGGTGGTCGTTGGCCACGGTCTCGATGAATCGGCTTGGTCAACGTTGCCCGAGGGGTTGTCAGTCTCTTGGGCGCCGCCGCCATTGGATGGCCTCGCCATGCTCGATTGGGCCAATGTCATTGAGCCGGGCGCGCCGCTTATCGTCACTGGCGAGGTGCGGTGGCGCGAAGGCGTGGATGTGGATGAGGCAACGATTCGTCTTCAGGATCCAAGCGGCGTGACCGTGAGCAGTATCGAGAGAGATCGTGACGGATCGTTCGCGCTGCGTGCATTGCCCCGTGCAGCGGGTGCTGTGAC
>JAZBOZ010000306.1:0-27203 GCA_036351405.1 Halieaceae bacterium | reverse complement strand
CCGAGCCTGCACACGGATGTGCGCTTTTTGGCGTTCTGGCCGGTGTCTGAGTGGGGTGAGCCGCCGGCAACAGGGCGTACCACCCAGCGCGCCCGAAGCAGTTCACCCAAGCCGTGCACCCCCGAGCCTGCCTGCACACGGATGTGCGCTTTTTGGCGGTCTGGCCAGTGTCTGAGCGGGGTGAGCCGCCGGCAAAGGTGCATCACACAGCGGATGGGTGGCGCGCGATCCACCGATAACTAGGCGCCCGGCAGCAGCATCTCAAAGTGGGGAATGTCATCTTCCATGTAGGCCTCGCTCACCGTGGCGAAGCCCAAAGATTCGTAAAAACCCTGCAAATAGGCCTGACCGCTGATCCGGATGCCCCCGCCCCACTGGGCCCGATTGAAGGCGATCGCCCGCTCCATCAATTGCCGCCCCAGCTGCAGCCCCCGGTGTTGGGGGTCGATCACTACGCGTCCAATGGAGGATTCTGCGTAACTGACCCCGGGTGGCACTGCTCGCGCGGTACCAGCAAGCGCGCCGTCGACGACTGCCTCAAGGTGGAAGCTGAGCGGATCTTTGTGGTCGGGGTCACAGTAGGGGCAGTCCTGCTCAACGACAAAAACCTCGGCGCGGAGTTTAAGAATGCGATGCCACTCGGCCGCTGAAAACAGGTCGAAATGGCGCCAGCGCCAGCTGATGGGTTGCTCGGATGTCACGGTTACCTCGCTAGGGCAGAAAAGCGTTGTTCAATTCGGTGTTCCACAACGCTGAGTCTGCGCTACGATACGGCATCGAGGAATCTCTTGGACAGGTATCGCTGCCGATGTTAGCCACTTCTCAGTCCGGATCAGACTTTAAAGCGCTGAATGATGTGGCGAAGCGGAAGACGCGCGAGCTGCTTGCCAACGTACCGGTCGATACTCGCGAGCTCAAACTGTCGGCCGCGCCGGCCGCCCAATTTCGCACCTTGCCCAGTGATTGTATTGCGCTGGTCGAACACGGCCTGGTGTCGGTGCTGCACGATACGACGGTTGTCAGCGTGCTGGATGCGGGCGATCTGATTCTGCCGGATACAGATTTCCTGCCCAATGCGTCATCGCCGCTGCACTTTGGTTCAGAGGCCGGCGCGACGTTGAAGCTGTACCCGCGCATGGCGCTGCTCGACTACCTGCGTGCGGATCGTGAGACCAGCTTGTTGTGGGACGAGGTTTGCACGCTGCAGGTGTCACTGCAGCTGCGCTTGAATGCGTTGCACATCCGTGAGGCGGTTGGCATGGGCGGTGCCCCAGAGGTGTACCCGGCGGGCGCTGTGATCATTCAGCAGGGCGATCCGGCCGACGATATTTTCTCAATGACCGACGGCTTGGCCGAGGTGACGGTTAACGACATGCCGGTCGCGAAGATTCGCCCGGGAGAGTTGTTCGGTACCATGGCGGCACTCACCGGCGGCCATCGTAACGCGACTGTCCGTGCGGTAGAGGCCTGCTCGATTGTGCGCGTGCCCCGGGATCGCTTCTTTGAATTGATCCGCTCACGGCCCGCCGCTATTCAGGGATTATTGGTGGATATGGCGAAGTCCATCACCGAGCTCAACGAGGAAGTCGTGACGCTGCGTCGTCGCAATCTCGAACACTGATTTTTTTCGACTGGAACCACCATGACTGATATGACTCCCGGTGTGCCGGGCGTCGAGACGCTGTCACTCCGTGATTATGCGGAGAAGGCGTATCTCGACTATTCGATGTATGTGATTCTCGATCGCGCGCTGCCGCATATCGGCGACGGGTTAAAGCCCGTACAGCGGCGCATCGTTTATGCCATGAGCGAGCTGGGACTCAAGGCCAGCGCCAAGTACAAGAAATCGGCCCGTACCGTGGGTGATGTGATCGGTAAGTTCCATCCCCATGGCGATAGTGCCGCCTATGAAGCCATGGTGTTGATGGCTCAGGATTTCTCCTACCGGTATCCGCTGATTGACGGACAGGGCAACTGGGGCTCACCCGACGATCCCAAGTCTTTCGCCGCGATGCGCTACACCGAGTCCCGTCTTGCTAAATATGCCGAGGTGCTGCTGGGGGAATTGGGCCAGGGAACGGTCGACTGGCAGCCGAACTTTGACGGCACGCTGGACGAGCCATCGGTATTGCCGGCACAGGTACCCAACTTATTGTTGAACGGTACCACCGGCATTGCGGTCGGTATGGCGACCGATATTCCGCCGCACAATTTGCGGGAAGTAGTGAGTGCGGCGGTGCGGCTGCTGGAGTCTCCGCGCGCAACCGTCGCTGAGTTGTGCGAACACATCCAAGGGCCTGATTTCCCCACCGACGCGGAGATTATTACCCCGCGGGAAGATATCCGCGCCCTATACGAAACCGGCCGTGGCAGCCTCAAGATGCGTGCCGCCTGGGTGATTGAGGACGGTGCGGTGGTGATCAATGCGCTGCCGTATCAGGTGTCCGGGGCTAAGGTGCTGGAGCAGATCGCAGCACAGATGCAGGCCAAGAAACTGCCGATGGTCGCGGATTTACGCGATGAGTCAGATCATGAACACCCCACCCGTCTGGTAGTGGTGCCTCGCTCAAACCGCGTTGATCTCGATGGCCTGATGGGTCATTTGTTCGCGACCACGGATCTCGAACGAAATTATCGGGTCAATCTCAACGTCATTGGTATCGACGGCCGGCCGGGTGTTCGCTCGCTCGATAAAATTCTCCGGGAGTGGCTCGAATTCCGCCGGCAGACGGTGCGCCGCCGTCTGGAGCACCGCCTTGATCGCGTGCAGCGTCGCTTGCACATCCTGGCGGGTTATCTGATTGCTTACCTCAACATCGATGAAGTGATCCGCATTATTCGCGAAGAGGACGAACCCAAAGCGGAGCTCATGGCGCGCTTTGGACTCAGCGATATTCAGGCCGAGGCGATCCTCGACCTCAAACTGCGCAACCTGGCCAAGCTCGAGGAAATGAAAATTCGGGGTGAGCAATCCGAGCTTGAAGCCGAGCGCGATCAACTCGAGACCATTCTGGGCAGCGATGCGCGTCTCAAGACCCTGATCAAGAAAGAGTTGTTGGCTGTTGCGGAGAGCTACGGCGACGAGCGGCGCTCCCCCCTCGTCGAGCGCGAAGAATCTCGCGCCTTCACGGAGCTCGAACTGACGTCATCCGATCCGATGACGATCGTGCTGTCAGAGAAAGGATGGATTCGCGCTGCCAAGGGTCACGACATTGATCCGACGGGCTTGAGCTACAAATCGGGCGATGCCTTCGCCTTTGCAACCCGTGGCCGCACCAATCAGGCGACGGTTGTGTTCGACTCTACCGGTCGAGCCTACTCGCTGGCGACCCACACCCTGCCCTCGGCACGGGGTCAGGGAGAACCGCTGACCGGCCGGATCAACCCGCCGTCAGGTGCCATATTTACCGGTTTGGTGACCGGCGCTGAGGGTGATCGGTTCCTGCTGGCCAGCGATGCGGGCTATGGTTTTGTCACGCGATTTGCCGATCTTCAGGCGAAAAACAAGGCAGGTAAGTCGGTACTCACTTTGCCTAAAGGCGCCAAGGTTATACCACCTGCACCAGTACCCGATGGCGAAGGCCTGCAAGTCGCTGCGGTCAGCAATGAGGGGCGATTATTGGTGTTCCCGCTGGCGGAATTGCCGGAGATGGCGAGGGGCAAGGGCAACAAGATCATCGCTATACCGTCGGCCCGCGCCCAGTCGCGAGAGGAGTGGGTGGTCGCTGTTGCCGTCATCACCCCCGACCAGACGTTGCAGGTCACTGCGGGCCGACAGCACCTCAAATTAAAACCTGCAGATCTGGAGAACTATCGCGGTGAGCGCGGTCGGCGGGGCAACAAACTCCCCAAAGGCTTCCAAAAGGTGGCTGGTCTCTCAGTGGTGGACTGACCGACTCTGGGGAGGCAGGCCGCCACTGGGCGGTTCCCGTGCCTCGGCATCGGACAACACTGCCTTGAGCATGATTTGCAGTTGGCGCTCGAGCAGGTCGCGATGACCATCCGCCAGATCATTGACCAGGGCGGTGTGGTCATCGACCGCCTCAACCTTCATGCGGGTCGCGAGATCGACATCCTGCGCCGCGTCTCGTGTGAGCAGTAAGGCTTCCTCGTTACTTTCGGCGAGCTCGCGCAGTTCATCGAGGGTCGCTTGAGTATAGAGGCCCGGGTAGATGTCGCGTCCATCGCCTGGCCCGAGTTCGCTGATACCGATGGCCAGCCCCTGGCGCAGCGACAGCCGGATCACTTCCTCGGCGGGTGCTACTGACTGCTGTAGAAGCCATGCGCAACTCGCGGCACGGAGCGCCGGTGAACCCACTTTGTGCTGGCCACTGAAATACACCGCCAGCCCAAATTGTCGAACCACCTCCAGCTGCCCGCCATAAAACCCTGCGGCACCAAACACGAGGCGGTGTACCAGAGCGACATAGCGGTGCAGACGCGGACCGTCGAGCGTATCCACATAAGCCGGCAGACTTTTTAGCGCGACATACAGCACCGCGGTGTCGTCGTAATGCTCGTCTCTGGCTTCAGCCGCGCCCCTGGGTTTGAGGAGATCGAGTGGCAACGCCTCCATGCGATGCTGGAGCCGCGCCAACTCGTTATCGCTGGTGTGGTCGACATCAACAACCTCGGCGAGCTGATCCGTCACGCGATTGATCCGTCGTGCCAAACGCTGCCCAAAGGGTCGGGAGATGCCGTAAACCGCGATGCTGAGCAGTAGGGATAGTCCTGCGAGGGCGAACACCATCTGCCGTCTGGCTTCCGACTGCCGGGTCGGATCGACCTCGATTCGAACTTCCCCGGCCATGTTGCCGTCGATCAGGATCGGTGCCGAAAAGACCAGGCTGTCGCTCACGTGCTGGCCCACGTCGGCAAGTCTTGCGCCATCGACCGCTTCCGCGGTGGCCCGTGAGATGGCCGCCAATTCGGCGACACGCGTCAGCTCCGCTGTCACCGCGAGGCGATCTTCGGTCATCAACTCGTTGGCCAGCTTGCGCGCCAGCTGCTGCGCGACCGCTTCACCGTATTCGCTGAGCAGCGCCTCTTGCACGAACTGGTTGGACCGCGCCGACACCGCAACCAAGGTGCAGGTGGCAATCAGGCAGCAGGCGGAGACCGTCAGTGCAAGCTGTTGGCTGAGTGGCAGATGCTGGAAACGCTGTAATAGATCGCGCAAAAGGGGGATCGCCTGATTTGGGACAACAAATTCGCCGCAAGTATAAACCCCAGCTGCTAGGCTATGCCGCTCGAGATTCTGTGGATTTCAACAATGTCCGTTTTCAGTCACGCTCTGGTCATGATGGCCCCCGGCGCTGGGTTCGATTTCGCGCGTGTTGAGGCGCTCCTTGACGAATGTCACGTCACTGTCAGTGATAGGCGTTCGCTGCCGGTTCCCAGAGCGCTGCAAGCGGAGCGAACCTGCCACGTACTGATGCTGTCCGGCGTCCCTGACCCAGCCGGGCTCCGTCGCGCGCTGGACGCCCTCGCCGACGCGCTTGGCGCTGATCTCGTTCTGCAAACCGCGGCGGTGCGGCAGGCGGATTATCGTTTGGCGGTTTTCGACATGGACTCAACCTTGATCCAATGCGAGGTCATCGACGAGCTGGCAGCCCGCCATGGCGTTGGGGATGCTGTCGCCGAGATCACCGAGCGAGCCATGCGAGGCGAGCTGGACTTCAATGGCAGTTTCACCGAGCGGCTGGGCATGCTGAGGGGTCTCGATGCGAGCGTCATCGATGCCATCGCAAACACCCTGCCGGTTACCGAAGGGGTTCGGCAATTGATACCAACGCTGCGTGCCCTGGGCATCCGCACGGCAATCCTGTCCGGCGGTTTTATGCCGTTTGCGCAACGGCTGCAGCGGGATCTTGGCTTCGATGAGATCCACGCCAATCATCTGGAAGTCAGCGACGGCGTGCTCACCGGTCGAGTGATCACTCCCATCGTTAACGGTGAGCGCAAGGCGGCGCTACTGGATCAGCTGCGGCAGCAGCAGGGGCTGGCGAGTGATCAGGTCATTGCCGTCGGTGATGGTGCCAATGATCTCCCAATGTTGGCGCGCGCGGGTCTGGGCCTTGCCTTCCATGCCAAACCACTGGTCAGGGAGCGGGCCGCGCACAACATTCGTCATATCGGCCTTGATGGCCTCGCGTATCTGCTGGGTGCGCCCAGTGAGCTTGTAACTCCTATGAACTGACCCGAAGCCGCAGCTGGGGTATCATCGCCGCCGTTTCTGTATTGGAAGATCACGATGGCCAACTACTCCACCAATGAATTCAAGCCCGGGCTGAAGGTCATGCTCGACGGCGAACCCTGCTCGATCCTCGAGAATGAGTTCGTCAAACCCGGCAAGGGCCAGGCGTTTAACCGGGTCAAGCTGCGTAACCTGAAGAGCGGACGGGTCTGGGAGCGCACCTTTAGGTCGGGAGAATCCCTCGAGGGTGCCGACGTGATGGATCACGACCTCGAATACTCTTATACCGACGGGGAGTTCTGGTATTTCATGGACCCCGATTCCTTTGAGCAACACGCCGCTGACAAGGCCGCTGTTGGCGAGACAGAGAAGTGGCTCAAGGAGCAGGAAAAGTACGAGGTCACGCTGTACAACGGCTCCCCACTATCGGTCACGCCGCCTAACTTTATCGAGCTTGAAATCACCGAGACTGATCCCGGTTTGAAGGGTGACACTGCACAGGGTGGCAGCAAACCCGCCACTTTGAGCACAGGTGCGGTAGTGCGCGTACCTCTGTTCATCTCCCAGGGTGAAGTCATTCGGGTCGATACCCGCTCGGGCGAGTACGTCAGCCGCGCTAGCAAGAGCTGAATCGCGCCAGTGAGCGCTTAATGGCGACCGATTGGCGCCCGGGTGCTGCGCTCACTGCGCTCAGGGCGCGAGCAAAACTGCTCTCCGACCTGCGTGCATTTTTTGCAGCGCAGGCGGTTATGGAGGTCGAAACGCCGCTGCTTTGCCGAGCAGGGGTGACCGACCCCGCGCTTGAACCGCTGGTCGTGGATACCCATGAAGGGCTGCGTTTCCTCCAGACATCCCCCGAGTACGCGATGAAGCGGTTGCTCGCAGCGGGCAGCGGCGATATTTACCAGATCAGCAAAGCATTTCGTGCGGGGGAGGTCGGTCGTCGCCACAATCCCGAGTACACGCTTCTCGAATATTACCGGCTCGATGTGGACCATCGGGTGCTAGCGCGTGAGGTGGCAGCCTTGGTTTCTCGGCTTCTGGCCCGGGATGGTTGGCAGGTTTGGCCTTACCGCACGCTTTTTCGGCAGTTGCTTCAGGTTGACCCATTTCATGACCCGGTATCACGACTCGTCACGGCGGCCGAGGCCGCGGCGGGTGAAATCCCCGATGACCTCGATCGCGACGGTCTGCTCGATCTGTTGATGAGTCATGCGATAGAACCGCAGCTGGCGGAATGGGGTGTGGTGGTGGTGACCGATTATCCAGCGAGCCAGGCGGCATTGGCCCGCACGGCGGTGGTGGATGGCGAGGTGGTCGGCTGTCGTTTCGAGTGTTACGCCGATGGCGTCGAACTCGCCAACGGTTACTGGGAACTTGGTGACCCGCACGAGCTCCGCCAGCGTTTTCATGCCGATAACCGCCGCAGGTTAGCCCTGGGACTCCCGGAACGACCGATTGATGAGGCGATGCTTGCAGCGCATGAAGCTGGTCTGCCGGCTTGTGCAGGCGTCGCGCTGGGCGTCGATCGATTGCTGGCGCTGCAGTTGGGTACCCGCGATATTCGCGATGTTGTCAGTTTTGACTGGTCGCGGAGCTGATCAGCGGTCTGGGTTCAGTATCGCCGGGCCATAGCCGTCGATGAAAGCTTTGGGTGGTCGCTTCGGTTTGCCCGTCGAAATTTCTATGCAAACGAACTCGAGGCGTGCCCTCAAAGCGGTTTCACCGCTGGCAATATCGATGATTTGCAGCCGTCGTTCCATGGTCAGCCGTCGATCCCAGCGTGTGATCCAAGTGCCGACTTCCAGCGCATCACCGAGACGAGCAGCGCGCAAATAGTCGTACTCCGCCCGCACCAGCGCCATCGCGCGATCAAGTGCCTGATACTCAGCCGCACCCAATCCCAGTGCCGTGGTGTGCGCCCAAGCACAGGCCATGCACCAGTTGACGTAAACCGTATTGTTGGCGTGTTCCAGCGCATCGATATGCTCTGGCGCCACCGTGACACGATGCGCGAAGGGATCCGGGTAATCCCAGTTCACGCGGCTTCGAACTCCACCCGCTTTTGGGCGATCATCAGGTAACCGAGGGTGATTGCCACCAGAGGACAGGCAATATTGAAGACGGCGTAAGGTGCATATTCCAGTGTTGCGACGCCAAGTGTTGCGGCCATGTAGGCGCCACAGGTATTCCAGGGCACCAGTACGCTGGTCAGGGTCGCGGAGTCCTCGAGTGAGCGAGAGAGATTCAGCCGGCTCAGCCCGCGGTCGTCATAAGCGATGGTGAATAGGCGTCCGGGCAGCGCGATGGCGAGGAACTGGTCCGCCGCCAGCAGGTTCGTCACCACACCACCGGTCACCGTAGCCAGTACCAGGTCGCCGGTACTGCGCACGCGTTTCAGTACCAGATCGAGCAGCTGTTTCAGAATGCCCGTGCGCTCCAGCACACCGCCGAAGGACAGCGCGGTAATAATCAGCCATACCGTATTGTGCATGCTGGCCATGCCACCCTTGCTCAGCAGGCTGTTGAGTGCTTCGTCGCTGCTGTTGCCCTGATAGCCATCGAACAGCGCCATCCAGATACCCTGAAGCAACGGATAGGTCGATTCCGGATGTGCCGCCAGCGCGAATTCCCGCACGGCATCTGCCTGGAACAGCGCTGCGAAGATGCTGCCGATCACCGATGAGGTCAGGATGGCCGGATAGGCTGGGGTTTTCATGGCGACCAATGCAATCATGCCCGCGAGCGGCAGGAGCACGTAGGGGGCGACGTTAAATTCGGCAGCGATGGAGCTTCGTAAACGCTCGATGTCTTCGGGTGTCGCTGCGCCCTCGCTACTCTGCAATAAGAAGAAAATCATGGCGATGGCGAAAGCGGGCACCGTGGTCCAGAGCATGTGTCGGATGTGCGAAAACAGGTCGACCCCGGCACAGGCTGCGGCGAGATTGGTGGTGTCCGAGAGGGGGGACAGTTTGTCGCCGAAATAGGCGCCCGAGATAATTGCGCCTGCGGTTACTGCCGGCGATAGGCCAAAGCTGTTGGAGATACCGATGAGGCCGATGCCAATCGTCCCGGCAACCGTCCATGAACTGCCGATACTGACCGAGGTTAGCGCGCAGATCACAGCGCTCGCTGCGTAGAAGATGCTGGGATCCAGCAGGGCGACGCCGTAGTAAATCATGGCGGGGACCGTGCCCGCCAAGATCCAGCTACCGATCAGGGCGCCCACCGCAAAAAGAATGAGAATCGCCGTTAGGCCGACGCGAATGCCTGCAGCCATCCCATCCTGAATGGCTTCCCACTTGATGCCTCGATAAATGCCCACCAGTGCGGCAGCACCGGTGGCAACCACCAACGCGATTTGATTGGGGCCGTAGGAGGCGTCGGCACCGAACAGTTGGACAGATGCCGCCAGCAAGCCCACCAATAGGATGATGGGCGACAATGTCAGCAACACGGGCTAAACCGGGCGGTAGCCGGGCTTGGTCATGGTGATCTGGTAGGTGCCAATAATGCGCTCGTGGAAGCCGCCTTCACAGTAGCTGAGGTAGAAGCGCCACATGCGGATAAAACGATCGTCAAAACCCATGCCTCGAACCTTGTCCAACTCATCAAGGAATGCATGGTGCCATGCTTCGAGGGTGCGTGCGTAGTCCTTAGTAATATCGCGGAGTCCCGAGAGCTGCATGTCGGTGCAGCGAGCGAGATGGTCGCTGATGACGGCTAACGAGGGCAGGCAGCCACCGGGGAAGATGTAGCGCTTGATGAAGTCTACTGACTGTCGCGCCTGATCATAGCGCTGCTCGGGGATCGTGATGGCTTGAATCACCGCTTTACCATGCGGCTTGAGCAGTTTGTTGACGCAGCGGAAGTAGCTCTCGTAGAACTCGTGCCCCACCGCCTCGATCATCTCCACAGACACCAACTTATCGAATTTGCCCTCGAGCTTGCGATAGTCCTCGAGCAGTACGGTAATGCGATCCTGCAGTCCCCGGCGGGCGACTTCGTCTACCGTGTGCTGATATTGCTCTCTGGAAATTGTGGTGGTCGTGACCTTGCAGCCATAGTTCTCGGCGGCATAAATGGCCATGCCACCCCAGCCCGTCCCGATTTCGATCAGTTCCTCGTCGGGCTTCAGTTCAAGGTCCTGGCAGATAAGATCCAGCTTGTGCCGCGATGCTTCCTCCAGATCCGCGTGCTCGTGCGGGAACACTGCGGAGGAGTACATCATGGTGGGGTCGAGGAATAGCTGAAAGAACTCGTTACCCAAATCGTAGTGGGCAGAGATATTCTTGCGGGACCCACTCAACGTGTTGCGATTGGTGAGGTGGGACAGTTTCAGCGCCGCTCGCAGTAACAGGCTCTGGCGCCCCGTCATGTTGTTCATCATCTCGAGGTTGGCACTGAAGAAGCGGGTCACCTCTGTGAGATTACGGCTCGACCAGTCACCGTCGATATAGGCCTCACCCGCGGCGATTGTGCCGCCGGTCAAAACACGTTTGAACACCCTGGGATCATGGATAGTGACCTCAGCCTGAGGTGATTTCGGGTCATGGTCGTGGCCTATGACGGTTGTGCGGTCTCCCTCATGGAAGGTCAGCGTGCCGACGTTGACGTCGCGGATAATGCGCAGCAGCAATTCGCGTGCGACATCCGGCCGCTTGAGAGGGGCGATGATGGGTAACTTGGCGATTCGTTTGACGCTGGCGTCGCTCATGCGCTGGATCCCTGAGTTTGACGATGCTTTCGGCGATTTACGCGGTCAACCGCTTTTCGGATGAGGCTGGAAAGGCACCCGTTTGAGCCACAGCCGTAAGGCTTGCCAATAGATACCGGCAAAGACTTTGGCTGTCATCAGCGGATACCTGCAGATCGCCCGAGCGAGTACCGATGCGGTCCACGGTCTCGCTTCGAGCGTCAGTGTGGCATCGAACACGCGCTCGTTGCCACGGAAATTGCTGAGCTGGATGTTGAGGTTATCGCCGGGGGTATTGCTGCGCCAGCGATAGGTCATATCCATCGGATTAAACGGCGATACATGCAGCGTTTTGGCAAAATCGGTGCGCAAGACGCCATCGTCCTCGGGTGCTCGTAGCACGTAGCTGTGACGCTCACCCCAGGGGGTGTTGGTAACTTCCGCCACCAAAAACTCCAGTGCTGTTTCATCGGGGTTGAAGCAGTAGTAGCAGGCAATGGGGTTGGTCTGGAAACCGAAATAGCGCCAGTTCGCCAGTAAATAGACGGGGCCTTCATGTTTGGCCCCGGTCTCCTCGTAGATGCGGCGGCGAACTTCTTCAATTAGGGGTTTATCGGGGTCGCCCAGGAAGTCCTTCCGGTTGAACTGCGCAGGTGCCCAGCGGCGTGCAGACCACAACGGTACGCCGTCGGTGAGTTCCGGCAAGTCCTGCAGCTTTACATAAGGCATAAATACCCGATAGGCGAAGCGATGTTCAGCCGGCGTGTGCCGCGCATGTCGCAATTCGCCGAAGTAAAGTCGCGAGGGCACTTAGGCGGCAACCTGGCGCTGACTTAGCAAGCTGTCCGCCACACGGAGGCCGCTGCTGAGACCATCCTCGTGGAAGCCATTGCGCCAGTAGGCACCGCAGAACCAGGTGTTACGGGGTCCGTTGATCTCAGACCATCGCTCCTGTGCCGCGATGCCTTCAATGGTGAATTGGGGGTGGGCGTAGTTAAAGCGACCAAGGATTCGATGGGGGTTGATCGCAGCCGTATCGTTCAGGGTGACGCAGAATGTCTCGGGTGCGTTGATCCCCTGCAAGATATTCATGTTGTAGGTCACCACGGCGCGATTGGTATCGGGCTTGAGGCGATAGTTCCAGCTCGACCAGGTCATGCGATTGCGGGGGAGCAGTCGCTCGTCCGTGTGCAGCACGACCTCGTTGTCCCGGTAGGGCAGCGCGCTCAGAATATCGCGCTCGGTCGCATCGGCATCTCCCAGCATGGCCAGCGCCTGATCGGAATGGGTGGCGATGACCACCTGATCAAAAGTCTGCTCGCTGCCATCGGCAAAGCGCACCAATGGAGCGCGGGCTTCCGGCCTGAGAATCGCGTCAACCGCTTTGCCTGTGAAGATCTTGTCTTCGAAAGGCTGGGTCAGGGGTTTCAGGTACTCGCGGCTGCCGCCATCAATCACGCGCCATTGTGGGCGATCAACAATCTGCAGCAATCCGTGGTTGCGGAAGAAGCGGATGAAAAAGCTGGCGGGAAAGTCATAAGTATCGGTGAAATCCGCAGACCAGATAGCACTGGTCATTGCCAGCAGATAAGAGCGGGCAAACATCTTGCCGAAGCCCTTGCGCTCCAGGTAGTGCCCGAGTGTCTCGTCAGCGGATAGGGCCCCGGACTCGAGATCGGCGACCGACTCTTTGTTAAAGCGCAGTATGTCGCGAACCATGCCAAGGAAGCTCGGGGACACCAGGTTCCGGCGTTGAGCGAACAGGGTATTGAGGTTGTTGCCGGCGTATTCGAGCCCCGAGATGTCATCACTGACCGAAAAACCCATGCTGGTCGGCTTGGTGTTAACGCCCAAGCGCTCCATGAGGGCAATGAAATTGGGGTAGGTGCGCTCGTTGTAGACGATGAAGCCGGTATCGATAGCGTAGCGTCTGCAGCCCAGCTTGACGTCGTAGGTAGCGGTGTGACCACCGATGCGGTCCGCAGCCTCGAAGACGTGAACGTCATGGCCGTTTTCGTGAAGTCGGTGGGCGCAGCCCAATCCTGATATGCCTGCGCCAATGATTGCGATCTTCAAGTTGTGTTCCGCCTCACGAAAAATGACTTTCGGTTTACGATAGCGCAGCAGCTGTGGATCATCATCCGCTATCCGCGCTGATACGGCCGGGTGTGGACAACCCCCCGCTTGTGTATGCTGCACGCCTGACTGAAAACCGCAGAGAAGTGGCATGGCCGATAATCAGGGCGAGCCTCAGCCCGCAGCGACCAGTATCAATAGTGGTAGCTGGGTTGCGCCGACGGGGCGACGCACCGACGAATGGAGTGAGACGCTGGTCCAGATTGCTAACAATCAGGACAGGGCGGCATTCACCCGTTTTTTTCGTCACTTTGCGCCGTTGATTAAAGCGTTTGCGCTCTCCGGCTCCAATCTATCTGCCAATCATGCCGATGAATTGGTGCAGGAAGTGATGCTGAAGGTGTGGCAAAAGGCTGGCGGTTTTAATCCGGAAAAGGCGGCAGCCAGCACCTGGGTCTACACCATCGCCCGAAATTGCCGCACCGACATGTTTCGTCGCTTGCAAAAGTTCGATACCCCACTGGCCGCAGATGACCTCAATATCGAGATGGAAGAAGAAGAACCCTTCGCCGTGCTGCACACCCGCCGCGGTTCTGAGCGGGTCAAGGAGCTGATGAATTCGTTGCCTCCCGATCAGGCGCAGATCCTTGCCAAGGTGTATATGGAGGGCAAGTCGCACTCCGAGGCTGCGGCGGAGCTGGATCTGCCTTTGGGCACGGTGAAATCGCGCGTCCGACTCGCCATTCAAAAACTTCAGGTTCAGATGGAAAAAGCGTGATCCGACAGGCAACTTTATTGGTAATAATCAACATCGGCGTCCCCGGGATGAACTGAAGGCAGTGCCATCACGTACCCGAGCAACAGTTAATAAATACTTTGCCCGCGCATCGGAACCGCACGGGCAGTGAGGCACCCAGTCATGGCAAACCACCATCCTTCGATCGATTTCCTCACCGAATATGCCGCAGGCAGCCTGCCCGTTGCCCAAGCCGCGTGCGTGTCAGCTCATCTCAGTTACTGTGGTGCGTGCCGGCAGACTGCGGAACAGCTGCAGGATGTAGGCGCGGCGATGATGACGTCGCTGGATCCCGTGTCGGTGTCCGAGCGGGTGCTCGATAGTGTGCTCGCCCGGCTTGATGAGCCGGCTCCCCTGGCTTTCGACAAACCAAAAGGCGAAGGGTCAACAATCCCAGGCCTGCTGGCTCGCCTGATCAACGGCGACTACAGCCAGCTGGTGTGGAAGCGCGTCACCAAGTCACTGAGTGTTAGCTATCTGCGCACAGGTGACGCCGATTACGAGTTCGCGCTGTACCGCATTGCAGCAGGCGGCAAGATTCCCGAGCACGATCACGCGGGCAGCGAGATGACGCTGGTGCTCAAGGGCGGGTTTGCTGACGAGGCTGGGGAATATCACCCCGGGGATTTCGTGTATCGGGAGTCCCATGATACGCACTCACCAACAGCGATTGATGGTGAGGAGTGCATTTGCCTCGCCGTACTCGATGCGCCGCTTAAATTCACCGGTTGGCAGTACCGTTGGATGAACCCCTTCTTACAGCTGAATGTCGGTTGATGCGTCACAGTCACCTTTGGGGTAATTATTCCCAAGGGTGATAGTTCCCATAGCCGCCGCACACCCGTCGGCATCCCATAATCAGCAGCGAATCGGTCCGCGATCGGTTAGAGTATGCGGCCGATTTCCTGTGAGCAGGTGATAACGCCTATGCGACTTGTCATACCCCGAGAAACCTATCCGGGCGAAAATCGCGCTTCAGCGACGCCGGAAACTGTTAAAAAACTGGTCCGGCTTGGCGCCGACGTAGTGATTGAAGCCGGTGCCGGCGTTGGCGCTGGTATTCTTGATGAAGATTATGTCGAGCAGGGCGCGACAGTTGAGACCGATCGCGACGCGTTGTTGGGCTCGGCAGATATGGTGCTCAGGCTGCGCAAGCCCGAAGCTGACGAGATCAGCAAGCTCAAGCCCGGTTGCATCCATGTGTCCTATCTCGATCCCTTCAATGAACATGATTTGATCAAGCGCTTCGCTGAACACAAGGTGACAGCGATCAGCATGGAGATGATCCCGCGCTCGACTCGCAGCCAAAAGATGGACGCGCTTAGCTCGCAGGCGAACCTCGCGGGCTACGTGGCCGTCATGATGGCCGCTTCCCGACTGCCCAGAATTCTTCCCATGATGATGACCCCTGCTGGAACGCTGAAGCCCGCCAAGGTCTTCATCATTGGTGCCGGGGTTGCCGGCCTGCAGGCGATCGCCACCGCCAAGCGCCTCGGCGCCAAGGTCACCGCATTTGATACCCGACCCGTGGTTGCCGAGCAGGTGCAGTCGCTGGGTGCGAAGTTCCTTGAGATCGATCTCGGCGACACCGGTCAAACCGATCAGGGTTACGCCCGTGAATTGACGCCGGAGCAGGTAGAAATGCAGCGTCAGGCACAAAAAGAGGTGATTGCGGATTCAGACGTCGTGATTACCACCGCTCAAGTATTCGGTCGCAAACCGCCGGTACTGGTGACCGCTGATATGGTGGCGGGTATGGCGCCCGGATCCGTAATTGTCGATATGGCAGCTGAAACGGGCGGCAACGTCGAGGGATCGGTGCCCAACGAGGTTGTGGAAGTGAATGGCGTCACGATCGTTGGTCTGGGCAACCTCTCCAATACCGTAGCCAGCGACGCGACCGCCATGTATGCCAGTAATATCTTCAATCTGGTTGAAGACACCTGGGACACAGAGGCGGGGCATTTCGTCCTCAACATGGAGAACGACATTCTCCCGGGTTGTGTGATTACTCACGACGGAGCGATCGTGCATCCCACCATCAAAGACATCATCGAAGGGGGTAACTGAGATGGGTGGTGCTGAGTACCTATTGTTCATTCTGATGCTGTCGGTTTTCCTCGGTTTCGAGCTCATCCACAAAGTGCCCGCGACCCTGCACACACCGCTGATGTCCGGCGCTAACGCGATCTCCGGTATTACCGTCGTAGGGGCGATTGCTCTCGCCGGTACGGGTGAACAGGATCTGGCCAAGTGGCTCGGTGTGGGCGCGGTAGCGCTGGCCACCGTTAACGTGGTGGGTGGTTACATGGTGACCGACCGCATGCTCGGCTTCTTCAAGAAGAAGGAGGGCTGATCGTGGACACCTCACTGATTATCCAGCTCGGCTATGTTGTCGCCTCCGCGCTGTTTATTTTTGGCCTCAAAATGCTCGGCTCGCCGGCCACCGCCCGCAAGGGTAATGCCGTGTCTGCCGTGGGCATGCTCGTCGCCATCATTGCGGCGTTACTCGACCAGGGCATTGTCGATTACACCTTGATTCTCGCCGCCATGGCGGTGGGTGGCGCGGTTGGTGCGGTTGCCGCACGGGCGGTTGCGATGACCTCGATGCCCGAGATGGTGGCGCTGTTCAACGGCCTCGGTGGCGCTGCGTCGCTGTTGGTGGGCTGGTCAGCGCTGACGCCAGATTCAGCGGTCTTCACGCTGGTAACCATCGTCCTGTCCATTCTGATTGGTGGTGTGACACTCACGGGTTCGTTGATCGCCTGGGGCAAGCTGTCCGAGAAGATCAGCAGCGCGCCGATTCAGTTTGCGGCGCAGCAGATTGTGAATTCGGCTGTGATCCTGGGCATTCTCGGCAGCGCAGTGATGTTCACGATGAATCCTGCGGATCCAACATGGCTCTATGCTGTCGTCGGACTGTCCCTGCTGTTCGGCATCATGGCGGTCATCCCGATCGGCGGTGCCGATATGCCAGTGGTCATCTCACTGCTCAACAGTTACTCGGGCCTCGCAGCCTGTGCGGCGGGTTTTGCCATCGGTAACAACGCGCTGATCGTGGCCGGTTCACTGGTGGGTGCCTCGGGCATTATCCTGACCCAGATCATGTGCAAGGCGATGAACCGTTCGCTGACCAACGTCTTGTTCTCGGGCTTTGCGAGTGTGTCCGACGAGACCACTGAGATCGAAGGTGAGATCAAGCCGATCACCGCTGAAGACGCTTACTACATTCTCGAAGCTGCGACGTCGGTCGCCATCATTCCCGGCTATGGTATGGCGGTTGCGCAGGCGCAGCACGTGGTAAAAGAGCTGTGCGAGCTGATGGAAGAAAACGGAGCAGAGGTGAACTTCGGTATTCACCCTGTGGCCGGTCGTATGCCGGGGCACATGAATGTGCTGCTGGCGGAAGCCGACGTGCCGTATGACCAACTGCTCGAGATGGACGACATCAACCCACGCATGCCGTCGGTGGATGTGGCGATTGTCATCGGTGCGAACGACGTGGTTAACCCGGCTGCCCGGGAGGTCGAGTCCTCGCCGATCTACGGCATGCCCGTGATCAACGTCTCCGATGCGCGCACGGTGTTCGTGCTCAAGCGCTCAATGGCTTCGGGTTTTGCCGGTATCGAGAACCCACTGTTCTATAAGGAAAATACACGCATGCTGTTTGGCGATGCCAAGGAGACCATCGGTCACCTGATTCGCGAATTCAACTGAGTCTTTCCACTCGTTATCTAAAGCCCGCTTCGTTGCGGGCTTTTTTTTGGATGGAGCGCGGGCCGTTACTGCGGGCGATCGATTTTCGGCTGGGTGCCTGCCGTTACTGCGGCGTGGCGGTAGACTGGTCTCGCGTCGGCGGGTTTCGTTGGCGCAACGGCTGCTGCGGAACTCGACCTCGCGCTGCGCGCTCGGGACTCGAACAGTCCTCGCAGACTGCCCCGTTGCGCCAACAAAACCCAAGCGCCTCCTGATTGCGAGCCCAGCCTACCGCCACGCCGCAGTAACGGCTTTCAGTGCCAGTGCCGCGTAGGCAAGCGTCGAAGCTAGCAGTCAGTCCCAATGGACATGGACGCAGACCGTGTTTGGCCATGGACGGCCAAACCCGAGCGCACATGGACGTGCTCGTAGCGTGTCTGTGTCTATGTCCATTGGGACTGACGGCGGGATCAGTGCGCCTCGTCCCGAAACTGCAGCCGCGCCAGCCGGGCGTATAGCTCGCAATCCTCGAGCAGTTCATGGTGTGTGCCGGTGGCGATCACCCGGCCCTGTTCCATCACCGCAATGCAGTCCGCATTGATGATGGTCGACAACCGGTGGGCGATGATGACAGTGGTGCGGCCGCGCATGACCTCGGCGAGCGCCTGCTGCACCTGAAACTCGCTCTCGGTATCCAGCGCGCTGGTGGCTTCATCGAGCAGCAGGATCTCCGGGTCGTTGAGGATGGCGCGGGCGAGCGCAATACGCTGTCGCTGACCGCCGGATAACTGCACGCCTTGGGTGCCGAGTGGCGTGGCGTAGCCCTGCGGCAGCGCGCGAATGAATCCATCAGCGTGCGCTGCTCGTGCGGCGGCTTCGATGTCCTGATCACTGGCATCCGGGTTGCCGTAAGCGATGTTAAACCGGACGTCTGCGGAGAACAGTACCGGGCTCTGGGGCACCAGGGCTGTTCGGTCGCGCCAGACAGCAAGTGGCATGTCCGTTAGTGCCACCGAGCCATAGCGTATGGTGCCTTGCTGGGGGTCGCGGAAACGCTGTATCAGCTCGAATACTGTGGATTTGCCGGCGCCCGATGGCCCCACGAGAGCCAGCGATTTACCCGGTTCTACCTTGAGGTTGAGCGCGTTGAGTGCGGGAGTATCCGGGCGGGTGGGGTAAGTGAAAGAGACCTGATCGAAGGTGATCGGTTGTTGGTCCTCTGGCTGCGCTTGGCCCTTATCGACAACTTCGCTTTCGATGGTCATTAACTCGAGTAGTCGCTCGGCAGCGCCGGCGGCACGTTGCAGATCACCCCAGACCTCAGACAGAGTCGCAAAGGCGGTGCCGACCATCACGGCGTAGAACACGAAGGCACCGAGCTCACCGCCGCTCATGCGGCCTGCGATCACATCCTGACCGCCTGACCACAGCATGCCTGTGAGTCCGCCGAGCAGGACCAAAATCGCGACGGCCATCAGGATGGCGCGCTGGCGAATACGCGCCCTCGCAATATCAAAAGCGACGTCGACTTCGACATCAAAGCGACGCTGCTCCATCTCCTCCCGGTTGTAGCTTTGCACCACTTTGATCGATTGCAGGATTTCTCCAGCCTGGCTGCCCACGTGCGCAATGCTGTCCTGACTCTTGCTGGACAGCGCGCGGACCCGCCGGCCGAACACCAGCACCGGCATCAGCGTCAGTGGCACGGCCACTAAGATAATCAGGCTCAGCTTGAGATTGGTGATCACCATCAGGGTGAGCGCCCCCAGCAGTGTCAGCGTGCTACGTGCCGCCAAGCTCACTGAAGAACCAATCAGGGTCTGGAGTAGTGTGGTGTCGGTGGTGAGGCGCGACATAATCTCGCCGGCCTGGTTGGTCTCGAAATATCCCGGATGCAGTCGCACCAGATTTTCGAATACGCGGCTGCGCAGGTCAGCACTGACCCGTTCGCCCAGCCACGACACCAGATAAAAGCGGATGAACGTGCCAATGGACATCGCGAGGCTGATACCGACCAGTACCTGGACGGCGTACACCAGATCTTCCGAAGATTCGCCGCCGAACCCGCGATCAATCAGAATCTGCACGCCATAGCCGAGCGCCAGTTGGCTGACTGCGGTGAAAATCAGTGCCGCGGTCGCGCCTGCCAGGCGGAGCCGATGCGGCCAAACGAAGTGGAGGAGTTGCTTCAGCGGCGACAGTGATACCGGTGCGCGTTTGGCTTTAGGGGGTTGCTCAGTCGCCATGGGATTTGCTCTATGAGGAAAGCAACCATGGTACTGCTTTAGTGAGCCGGCAGTGGTTTGAAATCGGTTAGGGTGTTGCCCGCTTGCGCCGATCGATCGATCGACCGAAAAATACGCCGATCTCAAACAGCAGCCACATGGGGATGGCGAGCAGTGACTGGGAGATGACATCCGGTGGTGTGAGCAACATCCCAAAGACAAAGCAGCCAACGATGATAAAGGGCCGTTTTTTGGCCAAGGCCTCGGCGGTCGTCGCACCGCTCCAGATCAGGATGACCGCTGCAATCGGCACCTCAAACGCCACACCGAATGCGAAGAACAGCTTGAGCACGAAGTCCAGATAGCGGTTGATGTCGGTCATTACAGCGACCCCGGTGGGGCCGACACTGGTGAAGAAAGCGAAAATCAGCGGGAACACCACAAAGTAGGCAAAGGCCGCGCCGGCATAGAACAGCAACACGCTCGATGCCAGCAAAGGAAACGCGATGCGCTTCTCTTCCTTATACATGCCGGGCGCCACGAACGCCCATATCTGATAAAGGATGACCGGGATGGACGCGAATATCGCCAGCACCAGCGTCAATTTAAACGGTGTCAGGAACGGTGACGCCACCTCCGTCGCAATCATCGTCGAGCCCTCGGGGAGCAGATCCCTCAATGGCTGGGATACAAAGGTGTAGATTTCATTGGCGAAAGGGAACAACACGATAAAGGCGATCAGCACTGCCAAAATAGCGCGCAGCAGTCGATCGCGCAGCTCGGTGAGGTGCGCGACCAGAGGTTGCGGCTGGTCGTGGCTGGTCTGCTCGCTCACTGGTTGAGATCCGATGCTTTCTCGGTGAGGTCTTTCTGTACCGATTCTTTGATTTTATCGGTCTCAGTGTCGACCGATGTGCGGGCGTCGTCGATTTCGTGTTTCACCGCATCGGCACTTTCACGCAGCTGTCGCATGATCTCGTCGTTGTGCAGCTCCCGCTGTACTTCGGCCTTGACGTCGTCAAAGCCGCGACGGATACGGCTGACCCAGGCACTGGTCGTGCGAATGGCGCCAGGCAAACGCTCTGGGCCAATCACCAGAAGGCCAACCACACCGATCAGCAGTAGCTCGGCAAAACCGATATCAAACATAGAGGGTCAGATCCTTCAGGACTTGGGATCTGCTTCGTCGTCCTGCTCGCGCTTGGCGATGGACTCGGTCTCTTCGCTCGCCGTGTCGTCTTTCTTTTCGGTGTCGCCGTCTTCGCTAATGCTGTTTTTGAAACCTTTGATGGCGCTGCCCAAGTCGCTGCCGAGGTTGCGCAGACGGGAGGTGCCAAACAGCATCACCACAATGGCGAGGATGATTAGCAGTTGCCAGATACTGATGCCGCCGAGGCCCATAATATGTCTCTCTAGTCGTGGTCGGATTGAACGGGGGGCGAATTATGGCCGTTTCTGCGCGCTTTTTCCTCCAATCCGGAAATATTAAAGCGTTCTGCCAGGCGATTGAGTACGTCTTCAGGTCCCAGTTCAAGGTGTGACAGCATCACCAGCGTGTGAAACCAGAGGTCTGCCACCTCGCCGATCAGCGCTGAGCGGCTGTCGGCATCGTTCGCGTCTTTGGCGGCGATGATGGTTTCCACAGCCTCTTCACCGACCTTTTCCAGAATCTTGTTGAGCCCGCGAGCGTGCAAGCTGGCGACGTAGGACGTCCCGGGGTCTGCGGTTTTTCGCGTCTCGATCGTCTCCGCGAGCTGGCGCAGTACTTCAGACCGCAGTACCTCAGGCTTTAGTACCTCAGACATCGTCGTGATCCTCTTTGAGCACCCATTGACCGTCTTGCGGGGCGTAGAAAAAGCAGTGCTGGCGACCGGTGTGGCAGGCGGCGCCACCAATTTGATTGACGCTCAACAATACTGTGTCACCGTCACAATCGAGGCGGATGTCGACCAGTTCCTGCACATTTCCTGATGTTTCCCCTTTTCGCCAGATTTCCTGACGCGAACGGGACCAGTAAACAGCACGCTTTTCCGCCAGGGTCAGCGCCAGCGATTCGCGATTCATCCAGGCGAGCATCAACACCGCGCCTGACTGGGCGTCCTGGGCGATGGCTGGCACCAGCCCGTCGTTATTCCAGCGGGGTTCCATGGTGCGGGGGGTGTTGGGGTCGATAGAGGGCATGGATATCTCCTCGCGGTTAGCGCGAGCCTCTCCGAAGGGTGAGGATGCCGCCTGCGACGATCAATAGTGCGGCGGCGGCAAGTTGTTCATGGCTGATGGAAGCCAGCGTCAGCGCCGCCAGCGCCAGGCCCGAGCCCACCCCAATGGCCACGCCTGCGAGCAGCGGTGAATCAGTGTCGCGCTGCTGATCAGCGGTTGCCTGCGGTGTCGATTGGCGCGCAAATTGATTGAGTGCCCGCTCAGGCAGTTGGGGCAGGATTTCCAAGAGCGCTGGGGATTCTTCCTGCAGCCGTTTCCACAGTGTGGCTGGTGCATAGCGTTCGCTGAGCCATTGCTCAAGGAATGGCTGCGCGGTATCCCATAGGTTCAGATCCGGATACAACTGGCGGCCGAGGCCTTCGATGTTCAGCAGGGTTTTCTGGAGTAGTACCAGCTGCGGCTGGACTTCCATGTTGAACCGTCCCGCAGTCCGAAACAGACTCACCAGCATATGACCGAAGGAGATGTCGCCCAGCGGACGCTCGAACACCGGTTCGCAGAGCGTGCGCATGGCGGATTCGAATTCGGCGATGGGCGTGTCCGGAGGGACCCAGCCACATTCAACGTGCAAGCGCGCCACGCGGCGGTAATCCTGTTTGAAAATCGCGAGTAGGTTGCGCGCCAGATAATAGAGGTCGTGTTCATCCAGCTGACCGACGATCGCGCAGTCAACGGCAATGTAGCGCGGGTCTGCCGGATCGCGGGCGTCGACAAAAATATTGCCCGGATGCATATCGGCGTGGAAGAAGCTGTCCCGGAACACTTGGGTGAAGAAGATATTCACACCGCGTTCCGCCAGTAGTTTGAGATCCACATCGCGCGCGCGCAGGGTATCGACGTCACTGACGGGAATCCCTGATATCCGCTCACTCACCATGATATTTTGGGTCGTAAGGGGCCAATGGATCTCGGGCACATAGACCAACGCGCCATCTTTGAAGTTGCGCCGAAGCTGGGACGCATTCCCTGCCTCGCGGCGCAGGTCCAACTCATCCAGCAGCGTGCGTTCGTAGTCCGCAGCCACCTCACTGGGACGCAAGCGGCGGCCATCCTTGAACAGGCGACCCACCAGTGCTGCTGCGGTTTTGAGCAGTTTGAGGTCGTCTCGAATGACCGGCTCGATGTCGGGGCGCAGGATCTTAACGACGACCTCTTCACCCGTGGGTAGCTGTGCGCTGTGTACTTGGGCCACGGATGCCGCGGCGAGGGGCTCGCGATCGAAGCGTGCGAACACGGTGTCTACCGGCGCGCCATAGGTGGTTTCTATGATCTCGATCGCCGCTGCCTGGGGAAATGGCGGCACTTGATCCTGCAGTAGTGCCAGTTCATCGGCGATATCGTCGGGCAGTAAGTCCCGTCGCGTCGACAGCAACTGGCCGAACTTGATGAATACCGGTCCGAGTGTCTCCAACGCTTCCCGCAGTCTCTCTCCACGGCTTGCTTGTGGCGCTGCAGGTGCGCTGGGGTGCAGTCGCGCTAAACGATGCAGCCAGCGGGTGCCCGGTGTTTCCGGTAAGAGGGTGTCGAGGCGGTATTTGGCTGCGACCCGCCACAGTGTCAGGCTGCGGCGAATCACGAACTCAAGGCCTCAATGCGCGCCAGCAGGCGTCGGGCGCGGGATTCCAGTCGATCAACCCGCAGCGAGAGTGACTGTACTTCCCCGTAGAACCATTCCAGTTCCGCAGCGGGTGGAGAGAGGCGACCCTCTTCCAAAATAAATTCGGACAGTTGGCGGCGTAGTCTGCTCATGGCCTGCTCCCCCCAACTGAACAGCCCACGCAGGGATTCCGCCAGCTGGTGCCCCGCCACGTCGCCCAGTGCTGTCACCAAAGGGGCCTCCCAGTCGACGTCCATTTTGGTGACTATCGACTGCAGCTCGAGCAATGGTGCGGTATTGCCGATCACCTCGATGTCGCTGTTGATCAGGGTGGCGGCCGGATCGTCCGCCGTGGCGAGCCCCAGAAAACTCTCCAGTGTGCCGCGCACCCGAACCGCGGGTTTGGCCTCGTTATAGCTCGCCAGACTCACATGACCATCGTTGTGGATGTGGACAAAGACCTCAACGGCCGGCGATGTGAATTCGATAGCGATCAACGTTTCGCCCATGCGGCGCAGGGCTTGCTGCGCCTCAGGCGCGAGTGCGGTGGCGCGGGCGAGGGCGGCTTCAACCCCCGCGAGCGCGGCGGTGACGATGGCAGGGTCGTGTTGTTGAGTCACCCGGCGCGCCTCAGGCTTTGACGCCGCGATGCACCGCTACAATGCCACCGGTCATATTGTGGTAGCGACAGTCGGCGAATCCCGCATCCTCCATCATGCCCAGCAGTGTGTCTTGGTCCGGGTGGCGGCGAATGGATTCTGCCAAGTAGCGATAGCTCGCATCATCATCCGCGACCAATTTACCCAGCGTCGGCAGCACTTTGAATGAGTAGGTGTCGTACAGTTTTTCCAGCATGGGATTAACCGGCTTGGAAAACTCGAGTACCAGCACGCGACCGCCGGGCTTCAATACCCGGTGCATTGACTCGAGTGCCAGTGATTTGTCGGTAACGTTACGCAAGCCAAAAGCGATAGTGATGCAGTCGATGCTGTTGTCCTCGAAGGGCAGGTACTGGGCATCGCATTGCACGACCGACACGTTGCCAATCGCGCCCTTGTCGATCAAACGATCGCGACCGACTTCGAGCATCGCATTATTGATATCGGCCAGAATGACCTGGCCCTCATCACCCACCAGCCGCGAAAACTTGGCCGCCAAGTCACCGGTACCACCGGCGATGTCGAGGACGGTTTGCCCGGGACGCACCGCGCTGAGTTCAATAGTGAATCGCTTCCAGAAGCGGTGGATACCCCCTGACATCAGGTCGTTCATCAGGTCGTAGCGACTGGCTACCGAGTCAAAAACACCCTTCACCAGGCTGGCTTTCTCATCGCGCCGTACTTCGGTGAAGCCGAAGTCGGTGGTGTCGCTATCGTCCTGTTGGCGGCTGTCGCTGTCGCTCATTTTTCTGTCATCCCTTCGCAGAGCGGGGATTGTACCCGACTGGCACCGCGGTATTCAGGGGTCGAACTGCAGCACCTGCACATCCGGTTCGCGGGATTGGCCGGCCTTCTGTAGCTTGTCGAGGTATTGCTGCCAGAGCGCTGTATGCTCTGACACCAGTTCTCTCAGGTACTGCCAGGTGTAGATGCCGGAATCGTGGCCGTCGTCAAACACGAGCTGAATGGCGTAGTGGCCGACAGGGCGCACATCCAGAACCTCAACATTGCGTTTGCCGCTGACCAGAACCGCTTGCCCCGGCCCGTGTCCCCGTACCTCCGCCGAGGGTGAATGGACGCGCAGAAATTCGGCGCCCAGCGCGCCCTCGAGCCCATCGGCAAATTCGAGCTCGAGCTGTCGTGCCGAACGAGCGTAGTGGATTCGGGTGACGCGAATCACAGGATGAAACGCGACAGATCCTCGTCCTGAGCAAGATCCTCAAGACGCTCGTTGACAAAGGGCACGTCGATTTCAATCCGGTCTGCATCGAGACCGCGGTCTGCTGCAGTGAACGACACATCCTCAAGCAGCCGCTCCATCACCGTATGCAGGCGCCGAGCGCCAATGTTTTCTGCGCGTTCATTGACCTGCCAGGCGATCTCCGCAATGCGTGCAATGCCCGCTTCGGTAAACACCACATCAACCCCTTCAGTCGCCAAGAGTGCGCGGTACTGCTCGGTGAGCGACGCTTTCGGTTCGGTAAGAATTCGCTCGAAATCCTCGGGTGTCAGCGCATCCAGCTCCACACGAATCGGCAGTCGACCCTGTAATTCCGGGATCAAATCTGACGGCTTCGCCAGGTGGAATGCGCCCGACGCAATAAACAGGATGTGGTCGGTTTTGATGGTTCCGTGCTTGGTCTGTACCGAGCAGCCCTCGATCAGCGGCAGCAAATCCCGTTGCACACCCTCGCGTGAAACATCGGCACCTCCGACTTCGCCGCGCTTGGCGACTTTGTCGAGCTCATCAATAAAGATGATGCCGTTCTGCTCCGCATTGGCGAGCGCCTCACTCTTGAGGTCGTCGTGGTTGATCAGCTTTGCCGCTTCTTCCTCAGTCAGTACTTTTAGCGCGTCCTTGACCGATAGCTTGCGAGGTTTGCCGCCTTGTTTGATGTTCGAGAACAGGCCCTGCAGTTGCTGGGTCATCTCCTCCATTCCGGGTGGTGCCATGATGTCCACCGACGCCGAAGGCGCCTTGACCTCAATTTCCACTTCCCGGTCGTTAAGATCGCCCTCGCGCAGCTTTTTGCGCAGGATTTGTCGTGTGCTGGTATGACTGTCCTCGCGCCCCGGTGGCAGTAGGATGTCCAGCATGCGCTCTTCCGCCGCTTCTTCCGCCCTGTGCTGAACGCGTGACATTGCCGACTCGCGGTGCATTTTGATGGCGGTCTCGGCGAGATCGCGAATCATGGATTCGACGTCCCGGCCCACATAGCCGACTTCGGTGAATTTGGTCGCCTCAACTTTCACGAAGGGCGCGTCGGCGAGTTTGGCGAGTCGGCGCGCGATTTCGGTCTTACCCACGCCAGTCGGGCCAATCATCAGGATGTTCTTGGGCGTGACTTCAGCGCGCAATTCCTCTGCCAGTTGCTGTCGCCGCCAGCGGTTGCGCAGGGCGATGGCCACGGCGCGCTTGGCTTCACTCTGACCAACGATATGGCTATCGAGTGCGTGAACGATTTCTCGCGGGGTCATGGTCGACATATCTCAGCCCAGTGTCTCGATGGTGTGATGGTGATTGGTGTACACGCAGATATCGCCGGCAATCGTAAGGCCTCGGGCGACGATATCCTCGGCTGGCAATTCAGTGCTGTCGAGCAGCGCGCGGGCCGCGGCCTGTGCGTAGGGGCCGCCCGAGCCAATGGCGATCAGATTGTCTTCCGGCTCGATAACATCGCCGTTGCCGGTGATCACTAGCGAGGTTTCTCGGTCGGCCACCGCCAGCAGTGCCTCCAGCCGGCGCAGCGAGCGCTCTGAGCGCCATAGCTTGGCGAGTTCCACCGCCGCCCGGGTCAACTGGCCCTGGTATTTCTCAAGCTGCGCTTCGAACAGCTCAAATAGCGTAAACGCATCCGCGGTGCCGCCGGCGAAGCCCGCCAACACTTGGTCCCTAAACAGGCGGCGCACCTTGCGCGCGTTGCCTTTCATGACCGTGTTACCCATGGAGACCTGCCCGTCACCGCCGATGGCAACGATGCCGTTCCTGCGAACGGACAGAATGGTGGTGCCGTGAAACTGTTCCATGCTCATTTCCTTAAT
>JAZBOZ010000305.1:0-5504 GCA_036351405.1 Halieaceae bacterium | reverse complement strand
TTCCCCAACCCCAATACTTCGGTTGAAGTCCCGGCCACAGTCGATGTCAGCGCCTGGGCGCTGTATGCCCACGGCAATTACCGCTTCGCGACCGATTGGGAATTGACCGCCGGCGTTCGTTTCACCTCGGAAGAGAAAGATGTGGTGTTTAACAGCGTCGACACCACGGGCCTGTTTACCAACGGAAGCTATGAGGACGACCTAAGTGCTACAGACGTGTCGCCTATGCTCGGTCTCAATTACTTCGCCAGTGAAGACACCATGTTCTACGCCAAGTACGCGCGGGGTTTTAAAAGCGGCGGCTGGAACGTGGACTTCTTGCGCACCTTCGAGCAAATCCGTTTTGGCGATGAGCAGGTCGACAGCTTTGAAATTGGCATGAAGTCCGATTTCTGGGAGGGTCGTGGACGGCTCAACATCACCGGCTATCGGTCAGATTACACCGACTTCCAGGTCTTCCAGTTCGTTCCGCTTAGCAATGGCGGCACGGTGCTGACCCTGACCAACGCCGGTGAGGTGACCGCGCAGGGAATTGAAGTCGATCTCAACGTAGCGGCCACCGAATGGCTGACAGTCTGGGCCACCTACGGTTACACCGACGCCACCTTTGACTCGTTCAAAGATGCGGGTGGACAGGGTGTCGACTACGACGGCAATAGTCTGCCAGACGCGCCGGAGAACGCGTGGTCGCTGGGTATGGAGGCGAACACACTGTTGACCAGCCAATTGGAGTTGGTGGCGTCTCTTGATTACGCGTGGCGCGATGAGTTCTGGACCAATGCCAACAACAGTGCTGCAACTTTTGTTGAGGCATACGACATCGTCAATGGTCGGTTGGGTCTGCGCACCACCGATGGCGTGTGGGAAGCATTTTTATGGGGTCGTAATCTGGCGGATGCCGATGATGCCATCTACGCGTCCCGGGCCTTCCTTGGAATCAACCGGCAGACTTACATTGACCCGCGTATGTACGGCCTAAACGTCACCTATAATTTCTGAGCGGTCTACCCACAGCAATCACCCCGGTGCGTCGCACCGGGGTTTCAACCGGCTCTCTGGTAGAGCAGATCCCATACGCCGTGCCCCAGCCGTGCACCACGCCTTTCGAACTTGGTCTCCGGGCGGTACGCAGGCCGGGGAGAGTACTGCCCACTGCCTGCGACATTGCGGAGACCTTCGGCCGCTTCGAGAACTTCCAGCATTTGCTCCGCGTAATTTTCCCAGTCGGTCGCCAAATGCAGCACGCCGCCCGCTTTGAGCTTGCGGGTGAGCAGCGCCACGAAAGGCGGCTGGATGAGACGCCGCTTATTGTGGCGTTTTTTGTGCCAGGGGTCGGGGAAATAAATTTGAATCGCGTCGAGGCTTGCGTCGTCAATGCAACGTTCAAAAATCTCGACCGCGTCTTCGGCGTAGACTCGGAGATTGTTGAGCTCTCGATCCAGTACACCACTCAACAACCGGCCAACTCCAGGCCGATGCACTTCAATACCCACGAAGTTGCTATTGGCGTCAGCGGCAGCCATCTCCAGTAGGGAGTCGCCCATGCCAAAGCCAATTTCGACCACACGGCGACCGGGATTAGGAAATGCGGCGTCCCAATCCAAACGACCCGCATCCTGGGTCAAGCCAAACTGGGGGAACCCTGCGTCCCAACCTTTTTGCTGCCCCTCGGTCATCCGCCCGGCGCGCATAACAAAACTGCGTATCCGTCGCTGCATATCGCTCATCTCAGCGATCTCCTGACTGCTGCCATAGCTGCCACGCGAGCCATACCCAGCCGACAATGAGCGCCACACCGCCCAAGGGCGTCACCGCACCCAGGCCACGAATACCACTCAAGACCAACGCGTAAAGTGACCCTGAAAAAATCAGCGTGCCTACCAACAGCACGATCGCGGGTTTGTGGAGAGCGATGCGTGATTCGGGTGACTGGAGGCCGATCGCCAATAAAGCGACGGCGTGCAGCAAGTGATAGCGAGATGCGGTTTCCCAGATGGCCAGGTCGGCGGGGTCGACTATGTCTCGCAGCGCATGGGCACCAAACGCACCGGCCATTACACCGACTGCGGCCAGCAGCGCAGCCAGCACCGGAAGACCTCTGGACACGTAGGACACCAATCAGGCGGCGAGGGCGACTCTCAGCTTCTTCATCGCATTGGCCTCAAGCTGCCGAATGCGCTCGGCGGAAACGCCATATTCATCAGCCAGCTCATGCAGCGTGGCTTTCTTTTCTGCCAACCAGCGTCGCGCGAGAATGTCCCGGCTACGAGTATCGAGGTCGGCAAGGGCGCCATGCAGACGGTCTTCGGTATCGCGAACCGTGTCGCTGTCCTCGACCATTTGCGCAGGATCGACACTGTGATCCTCAAGATACTGCTGCGGCGCCTGCCATGTCTCATCGTCGTCCGCATCGACCGGCGCATCAAAACCCACATCGCGGCTTGATAGGCGACCCTCCATGCGGCGCACTTCAGATTCATCAACGCCAAGATCACTGGCGATCGCGCGGGCCTCAGCAGCAGTCAACCAACCGAGGTGCTTCTTGGCGCCGCGCAGATTGAAGAACAATTTGCGCTGCGCCTTGGTGGTAGCGACCTTGACGATGCGCCAGTTGCGCAGAATAAACTCGTGCATCTCGGCCTTGATCCAATGCACGGCAAAAGACACCAGGCGTACGCCCTTGGTCGGGTCGAAGCGCTTGACGGCCTTCATCAATCCTACGTTACCTTCCTGAATCAGGTCGCCTTCAGCGAGTCCGTAGCCCGAATAGCTGCGAGCGATGTGAACGACAAAGCGCAGGTGTGCTAGCACCAGTTCACGCGCGGATTCCACGCAGCCCTCGTAGTACAACTTTTCTGCCAGTTCCTGTTCGCGCTCAGCGGACAGCAGTGGAATAGTGCTGACGGCTTGCACGTACGCACCGAGATTGGCGCCGGGTGCCATATTGAGCACCGCGCTATTGCCAACCGTCAGCGGATTCATTGTGTCTGTCATCACTGCCAATTCCCTTGCATGTGTCTCGATTTTAGCACTCCTGCTTAGAGAGTGCTAAGACCTAAAAAGTTCATTATCGGGGTTCAACACGGCGCAAATGCAGCGCCGATGCCTGCCAAGCACTGATCACACCCAACGCACCGCCCAATAGCAATAAGTGGAGTGCCTGTAAGAGCCCAAACCCAGATAGCGAGCGCTCACTATCATACAAACCCAGCAATAGATTGACAGGTTCTGACAGCAACACAAACAGCACCGTAACGATGAGCACGGCCAGCGCGCCGCCGCCAATGCCGAACCACAAACCCGTGTACAGAAAAGGACGCCGGGCAAAGCCATCCCCAGCGCCGATCAACTTGATCACCACGATTTCATCCCGGCGCGCCTCGATCGCCAGCCGAATCGTATTGCCCAAAATCAGTACCGCCCCAACCACCATCATCAAGCCGACCCCGAGCACCAATCGTCGGCTGATCTCCAGGATCGCCTGCAACCGCGCCACCCAGCGGGTGTCGAGCACCACTTCCGATACCCCCGACAGACGCTGAAAAGCACCCGCCATGATCTCAAGACCGACACTGTCCGTGCCCGGCATTGCCTCAATGAGTAGCGTGTGCGGCAGTGGGTTCTCGGGCAGGGTCGCGAGGACATCGCCCAGACCGGTGTCGCCCGCAAACTGCTCAAGCGCTGCATCGCGGGTCACCAGCTTAACCATCGCCACGTCCGGACGGTCTGCCAGTCGCTCTCGCAGCTGCTGGGCATCCGCCTCACTGGCGTCGCTCTCCATCAACACCGAGAGCTGGGTCGGCCTGTCGAGCGTCGCAGTCAGCTGTTCCACGTTTTCCAGCACCAGCAGCAGCACCGCGGGCAGTGCCAGCGCGATGCCCACGACCAGCCAGGTGAGCAGGGTCGACACGGGCTCGAGCATCAGCTTGTTGAGACTGTCAGCCGCCGCCTGCCGATGGTGATGCAGCCACGCGGCGATGCGAGGACGCGGGCCGGCGCCGACGCCACGGGGCGTATTCATCGACCACCCCCACCGACCAGGCGACCATCCTGCAAAGTCACGATCCGATGCCGCAGGCGCGAAATGAGCGCGAGGTCGTGGCTGGCGACAAGCACTGTCACGCCAACACGGTTAAATGCCTCGAATAACGCCATAATTTCTGCAGACAGCTCGGGATCGAGGTTACCCGTGGGCTCATCGGCAATCAGAATTTTCGGTCTGGCCACCACCGCCCGGGCAATCCCCACCCGCTGTTGTTCGCCACCGGATAGCACCGAGGGATTTGCGCGCTCCCGAGTAAGCAAGCCGACTTTATCGAGTGCGGCGCGCACCCGACGCTGAATGTCCCGCTGGGTAAAACCTGCAATCTCCAGCGGCAGCGCGACGTTGTCGTAAACGCTGCGATCAAACAGCAACTGATGATCCTGGAAGACGATGCCGAAATCTCGCCGATACGGACCAATGCCACGACGCGACACCGTATCGGTAGCTTTACCATTTACCAGCACCCGGCCTGAGGTCGGTCTATCGAGGAGCATCAAAAGTCGCAGAAAGGTGCTCTTCCCGGCACCCGAGTGGCCGGTCAGAAAAACCATCTCTCCCGTATCGATCGTGAGGGACACGTCGCGCAGCGCATCGTGCTGCTCGAAACGTCTACCCACCCGGTCGAATTCGATCATCACGGTGGCGTCACTCTCCCCGATCGAACAGCGCGCGGACGAAATCCCGGGCTACGAAGGGCCTGAGGTCAGTGGCCGATTCACCCACACCGATGTAGCGAATCGGTCGCGCGAGGCGTTGCGCAACTGCAAAGATCACACCGCCGCGAGCAGTGCCATCAAGCTTGGTGAGAACCACACCCGTGACGCCGACTGCCTCGTTGAACTGCTCGGCCTGGGACACGGCGTTCTGCCCGGTGCCCGCATCGAGCACTAACAACACTTCGTGGGGTGCAGAAGGATCAAATTTCTTGAGGACACGGACTACCTTCGCCAGCTCATCCATCAGGTGGGCTTTGTTTTGTAAACGACCCGCTGTATCGGCGATCAGTACATCGGCTTCTCGAGCAGTGGCAGCCTGGAGGGCGTCGTACAACACCGAGGCGCTATCTGCACCCGTATGCTGCGCCACCACGGGCACGTCGTTGCGCTCACCCCAAACCTGCAGCTGCTCGACCGCTGCCGCACGGAAAGTATCTCCCGCAGCCAGCATCACACTGCGTCCCTCAGCCTTGTAGCGATGCGCGAGCTTACCGATCGTTGTGGTCTTACCGGCGCCATTGACGCCGACCACGAGAATCACAAATGGCTTATGACCCACCGGTTCGAGGGCCACCTCGCAGGGGGAGACAATCTCAAACAACGCATCTTGGAGCGCTGTCATTAGTGCATCGGCGTCGGATAGCTCCTTGCGCGACACCCGTCGGGTCAGGTCATCAATCACCCGCTGTGTCGCCTCCACCCCGAGATCTGCCATCAGCAACTGCGACTCAAGCTCCTCCAGC
>JAZBOZ010000304.1:0-7769 GCA_036351405.1 Halieaceae bacterium | reverse complement strand
TGGAGGCCTGCTCGGCTTTGCGGCTGAGCGCTTTAAAACCGAGGGCAACCCGCTCGCGGAGCAGATCAATGCGCTACTGCCGCAAACCCAGTGCGGTCAGTGCGGCTACCCCGGCTGTCGGCCTTATGCAGAAGCCATCGCCGAGGGGGACGCCATCAACAAATGCCCTCCGGGGGGTGAAGACACTATCCAGGATCTGGCGAATCTTCTGGACGTCGAACCGCAGCCTCTCGATGCCAGCCACGGCGTTGAGCAGGAGCCGATGGTGGCCTACATCCACGAGGACATTTGCATCGGCTGCACCAAGTGCATTCAGGCCTGCCCGGTGGATGCCATCCTCGGCGCCGCCAAACTGATGCACACGGTCATCGCCGATGAGTGCACAGGCTGTGATCTGTGCGTTGAGCCCTGCCCCGTAGACTGTATCGATATGATTCCGAGGCGCAGCGGGCTGGAGGCATGGCAGTGGTCAATGCCCAATGATGCAGCCGCTGGGGCGCGGCCACAAAACAATCTGATCGCTACGGATCGGAGCGCCGCATGAGGGTGATTCACGAGTTTCACGGTGGCATCCACCCGCCCGAGCGCAAGGCGCTGTCGCGACCTGGTGCATTACAGGAAGCCGCCGCACCGCCGCTGTTGGTTGTGCCATTGACACAATCGAGTGGAGAACCCGCAACCCCCATCGTCACGGTCGGGGATCGGGTACGCCGGGGTCAATTGCTGGCCACCGCCCAAGGTGACTTGAGCGCGAACATCCACGCGCCCACCTCCGGCATCATCACCGCCATTGAGTCGCGGCCTGTGCCGCACCCATCCGGGCTTGAGGATCGGTGCATCGTCCTTGAGGCTGACGGTGCAGACGAATGGACCGAACTCACGCCGATGCCGGATTGGCGCGGTGTCGAGCCCGGCACACTGATCGATGCGATCAAAGCGGCAGGCATCGTGGGCCTGGGTGGTGCGGGCTTCCCCACAGCCACCAAACTCATTGCTGGCAGCCGCCGTGAAATTCACACGCTGCTCATCAACGGTACCGAATGCGAGCCTTACATCACTGCAGACGATACGCTCATGCAGCGGCGCCCTGAGGCGATCCTGGAAGGCGCGGAAATACTGGCGCATGCGGTCAGTGCAACCACGCTGCTCATTGGCATCGAAGACAACAAACCCGAAGCCATCGCTGCGATGCAGCAAGCCGCAGAGCGCTACAGCGGACCTTGCGAAGTCGAAGTCGTGAGTTTCCCGACGCTGTACCCCTCGGGCGGCGAGAAGCAACTGATCGAAATTCTGACAGGCGAACAGGTGCCTCGCGGCGGCTACCCCGCTGATCTCGGCATTGTTTGCCAGAATCCGGGCACCGCCGTTGCCGTGCGCGACGCAGTACTTGAGGGCAAGCCGCTGACGGAGCGCATCGTGACACTGACCGGCGAGGCCTTACGCGAACCGCAAAACGTTCTGGCACGGCTGGGCACACCCATCGAATGGCTGCTTGAGCGCGCGGGCTATACCGCTGCAGACGAACAGGGCAATGACGCGCGACTGATTCACGGCGGGCCGATGATGGGCTTCGCGCTCAGCACACCCGCGGTGCCGGTGATCAAAACCACCAACTGCGTGTTAGCCCCGACAGCCGAGGAACTACCCCCAGCGCCACCGGCGCAACCCTGCATACGCTGCGGGCACTGTGCCGAGGCTTGCCCGGCTTCACTGTTGCCGCAACAGCTGTACTGGTACGCGCGATCCAAAGACAACGAACAGTTGGAACAGCACGGCCTGTTTGACTGTATCGAATGTGGCGCCTGCGCCTATGTGTGCCCGAGCCACATCCCGCTGGTGCAGTACTACCGCGCAGCAAAGGATTCACTGCGCGAAGCCGCGGCCGAAAAGCAACGTGCCGAGCAAGCGAAGGCGCGCTTCGAGGCACGTCAGGCCCGCGTAGAGCGCGAAACCGCTGAGCGTGAGGCCAAGCGCGCGGCCCGCAGAGCGGCCGCGCAAGCCAAAGCCGACAGTGCCGGCGAGGATCCGGTGCAGGCCGCTATCGCGCGCGCCAAAGCACGCAAAACCGCGGGTGCTGATAGCGCTGACCCAGTGCAGGCGGCCATTGCCCGCAGTGCAGCCAAGCGTGCGCAAGCTGCGCGTGCCGATGAGAACGATCCCATCAAAGCGGCAGTGGCTCGGGCCGCCGCCAAACGTGCGGGGCTCACTGCCAACAAAGCAGCAGACGATGCCAGCCGAGCAAACACGGACCCATCCGACAACAGCGAAGAGCGCTCGCCATGATGATGCGCAGGACCGCCTCTTCCCCCCACGCAGCCGGTTCGCAGTCGGTCGCGAAAGTCATGCAAACGGTACTGCTCGCGACGGTACCCGGCGTACTCGCACTGACCTGGTACTTCGGCCCGGGTACGCTGCTCAATGTTTTATTCGGCAGCCTGATCGCACTGGGCCTTGAGTATGTTGTGATGCGCTTGCGCGGTCGCGATCCGCTGTTTTACCTGCGGGACTACAGCGTTTTGGTGACCGCGGTACTGCTTTGCATCGCGCTCCCCCCCTACGCACCGTGGTGGTTGATCACCGTCGGTATGATGGCGAGCGTCCTGCTCGGTAAACACCTATTTGGCGGGCTGGGGTTCAATCCTTTTAACCCAGCGATGGTGGGTTATGTGGTGTTGCTGGTGAGCTTCCCGGTGCAGATGTCCGCCTGGACCGGGCCGCGAGGCGTGGCTACCGTACCCGGCATTGGCGACGCCTTCGCCGCCCTATTCACAACCGGCAGTTACGACGGCGTCACGATGGCGACGCCACTCGATGTCCTGCGCCAGAACAAAGGCCTGATGTTTGAAGATCTGCTGACTCAGACCCCGCAGCTATCGACCCGGGCGGGTATCGGCTGGGAGTGGGTCAATCTGGCCTTTTTGGCCGGTGGACTGTGGCTACTCCGACAGAAGATTTTCACTTGGCATGCCCCAGTCGCGATGCTCGCGGCGCTCGCGCTTTGCGCGGCGGCAGGGTTCGACGAGGGCAGCTCCGAGGGCGGCGGCTCGGTGACTTTCCACTTGCTGTCGGGCGGTACCATGTTCGGGGCTTTCTTCATCATCACCGACCCGGTGAGCTCGGCAGTCTCCAATCGCGGGCGGCTAATTTTTGGCGCGTTAATTGGCGTGTTGATCTACATCATTCGCAGCAACGGGAACTACCCTGATGGCGTGGCCTTTGCGGTGCTCGTTCTCAACTTCGCCGCACCGCTAATTGATCAATACACCCAACCTGCGATTTATGGCACCCGCAAGCGGGGCGATGAATCATGACGGCCGCGCGCACGGTCGTCCGCAATAGTCTGCTGCTGGCCGGATTTGCGGCACTCACAGCAGGGCTTATTGCCGGCACCTGGCGCAACACTGCGCCCGACATTGCGCGCGCCGAACAGGCGGCAGAGGCCCGCCAATTGCTCGAGCTATTCCCCGCTGCCGACAGCGTTGAGGCACTGTTGGCCGGCAAGTTCACCGTGCCCGCCAATACCGCGCTATTGGAACTGCGCCAGGACCGCTCGGGCTATCGGGTGATCCAGCGCGCTGCTTCGAGTGATGGTGACGCTCGCGGTTTGGATAATGACGACGTCCGGCGGGTTACCGGCGTGATTCTGCCTGCCACTGCCCGCGATGGTTACAGCGGTGATATCCGGTTGCTGGTCGGCATACACGCCGATGGCCGGGTGGCGGGCGTCCGTGCCGTCGGACACCGGGAGACACCGGGGCTTGGCGACAAGATCGAACTTAAAAAATCAGACTGGATTCTCGACTTCAACGGCCGCGCTCTCGGGGACCCAGCATTTAAACAGTGGACGGTTCGCAAAGATGGCGGCGTGTTCGACCAGTTCACAGGCGCCACGGTGACACCCCGGGCCGTGGTCACCGCTGTGCGGCGCACGCTCGAGTATGTACAGAATCATCACGCTGATTTGTTCGCAGTGCCTGAGACAAATGCCAGCGCGACGCCACCAGCCCGAAAGGAGGATCCCGCCTCATGAATACGCCGGAGACAGCCTCAACTGATTACGGACAGCTCACGCGTAATGGCTTATGGAAAAACAACCCGGCATTGGTGCAACTACTCGGGCTCTGCCCGTTACTCGCCGTGACCAACTCGGTCGTCAACGCACTGGGGCTTGCGATCGCCACCCTCTTTGTCTTGGTGACCTCAAACCTCGCGGTGTCGCTGATTCGCCGCGTAGTATCCAACACCGTGCGCCTGCCCGCTTTCGTCATGATTATCGCAGCCGCAGTCACTGTCACAGAACTTCTGATGCAGGCCTACGCCTACGAGCTATACCAGGTCCTCGGGATCTTCCTGCCGCTGATCACCACCAACTGCGTCATCCTCGGCCGGGCTGATGCATTTGCAGCGAAGAACCCGCTGCTACCCGCGCTGTATGACGGGTTGATGATGGGCTTGGGCTTTGCCGTTGTGCTACTCGCCCTCGGTATCATCCGTGAGCTACTCGGCACCGGCGCTTTGTTCGCCGATATGGATTTACTGTTTGGTTCGGTTGCCAGTGATTGGCAGTGGATATTGGTCGAGGACTACCAACCGCTGCTACTGGCCATCCTGCCACCCGGGGCGTTTATCGTGCTCGGGCTTCTGATCGCGGGTAAGAACCTCATTGATCAGCGAGTTGAGAGGGCACGGATTTCGACCGCGTCGGCTGAGGTTGTGGGCAGTAAGCGGGTTCGGGTTACAGGGCAGATTTCCTGATCACCACTCAAGTTCTGAAGAAACGTTGCCACTGACTGTCCGATACGCCAATTCGCCGCTACCAGCCGCTGGAGACGTCTGCCCAGACACGCTCAGGCCATCCATGGGCGCTCTGTTTTTGGCCTTACCCGAAAAGATGGGCACAAAGTCCATGGCCAAAAAAGGTCTGGTCAGACATCTCCAGCGCCTGCCAGCTTCTAAAGTGGAGCCCTCCAGGCAAGCATTGCGCGAAGTCATTAGATACGACAAAGGTCCCAGCGGGCAGCTGTGCGAGCCGTATCGGGCGGGACCTTCGGCGGCCTGGACGGCCGCCGCAGAGCCTACATGGATGTACTTGCGGCGTGTCCCGCGCGGTACTGGTCGGACGGCTGACCGCGATGAACGAGCGCCGGCAAAGATCGTAAAGAGTATCTAACTACCACCCGCAGCCGAATCATGCGCATCTCCCAGCACCAGAGTCGCGAGCAACTCCTCCACCGGGGCATCATCCATGCCGGCATCTTCTTCATCGCAAATGTAGGTGATGTATAGCAGGATATTGCTCGCGGCCATGTAGAACTCGCGGATACTCGCGCCGTCCTCGATAAAACGACCGGTCACGCCAGCGAAGGCGCCAAGTGTGATGGGCTGCCACTCCCGAACCTCGGGAGATTCGGCTTCGGCCATCGTCAGTAATTCTTCGGGTTCGACATCACCCGTCTGCTTACACAGGGTAGTGACTTCGAGTTCACCGACTTCGTCCTTATCGACAATGCGCACGATGTCATCGTCGTGTTCCGCCCACCACTCGGCCGGCAGCACCAAACACCAGTGATCTGTCTCCAGAATCTTCACGATGCGTTGTCTCCCCCAATGAAACGCCAGCCCATAAGAATGGCATCTTCGCGGCCATTCGGGGTGCGGTAATAATCACGTCTGCGCCCGGTCGGAGCAAAACCGACACTGCGATAGAGGGCCTGTGCCGGCGCGTTGGAATCGCGCACTTCGAGATGGCAACAGCGGACGCCCTCATCAATTAATAACTCAAGCCCGTGCGTCAAAAGCCGCCTACCGATGCCCCGGCCTCGAACCGCCGCGTCGACACGCAGATCTATCAATTCTGCCTCGTCTCCCAGCGTTCGCAACCAGATCACGCCAACCGGATCGGGATTAGCGAATACCCGCACGCGCGCCAGTGGATCGCTGGCGAAACGCGCAAGCCAAGGCCAATCCGGGCCGTCTTCGGCATACCAGGGTTCAAGGGTTGGAAAGTCAGCGTCGGCCAGCGGTCGGATTAGCCCGGTATCCGAATTTTCGCTCAAGCGCTCAACACCCGCGGTTTGAGCACGGCCCAAGCGTCTGCTTTGAGGGTTGGCGTCTCCAGCATCGCAAGCGTTGCGGGGATGCGCAGCACCTCGGTGTCGCCGAGTTCGGGAAGCACATCGCAGTCACCCATCAGAACCACTCCGCGGGGTGCCTGCTCCTTGCGCATGCGTCCGAGCAACGCACCCAAAGACTGCTTGGCCGTATTGATGTCCCGGGGCAATGCCGGGTTGGCAACGATGGGCCAATCAAACTGCTGATACACCAACGGGGCTGCACCGCCATCGAGCGCGCGGGCCATCGCGGTGGTCAGTGATAGCTGTTCATTTACCAGCACTCGCTCGGGCAGCGCCTCAATCCACAGGTGGCCGGCGCCCGCGCAGATCAGGAGGCTGAACTGCACCGCATCAGCCGCGCGTGGCGCTGAAGGCGCTGCCTGTGTCGCGGCGCTCGCACCCTGCCCGTCTGGCTTGCGAGCTGCCGATGCGGTTTCATGCGGCGCAGGCTCGGGATTCGCCAAGCGAGGCTTCGCACGGGCCTCAGCCGACTGGCGTTTGATCTCGGCAATGGGGCTTTGACCCCGAGGCTGACCTCGGCCCATTTTTTGATCGGACGGATGCGTTGTCTGCCGCCCAGCCAAGTTCGCAGCCGCGCTTACCGCGACAGCACTCGGTTCGGGAGCAGCGGGAGCCGCTCGCCGCTCTGCCACTCGCGCACCTGGCCAGTCCCGCCGACTGATCAGCGGCGTCACGCCCATCGCGGAGAGCAAAAAACGCCGGCGCTGCTCGGTGGCCCATTCTTCAGGGCTCGCAGTCGTCAATTCAGGTGTGGTGTCAGTCATCTTTAAATCATACGGTGTTGAGACCAGTGCTCACCAGAGCCGCCAGCCCCAACGACGGAAAAAGCGCCAGCCACCGGATGCAAACCAGCGGATGTGGCGCCAACCTTTACGCGCTGCTCCGCCCCCGTGATGGACAATGCGCATACCGGGCACCTGCAGTAGCCGCCCCCAGCGAGCCAAACGCAGGGACAGATCATAATCCTCGAAATACAGAAAAAAGGATTCATCAAAGCCACCCACCACATCGAGCGCCTGACGCCGCACCAGCATGCACGCCCCGGAGGCCAGCACGATCTCCGCGGGCTCCGTAGAGGCATCAAGGTGGCGCAACTCGTAGCGCGCGAGCTCGCCATCAAACATGCGCCGTAGCCATTGCGGCGCAAACGCCCGCAAAGCCAGCGCACGGACCGAGGGATACGCCTTGGCAAGATACTCGCGTTCGCCGCCGGGGGTGTGGGAAACCGGAGCAACCAGAATGGCGGCATCGTCAGCTGCCAGCGCCCGAAGCCCCACCTCAAGCGCGTCGGCAGCAAGTTCGACATCCGGGTTGAGAATCAAGTGCACAGACTTCGCAGGCATGTGCTCCGATACTCGCAGCTCTGCACTGCGCGCGACCACCTCGTGAACCTGGGGCAGCTCGCCCAAGGCCACCAACGCGCGGTTGTGCCCGGCGCCATAGCCTCGATTTCTGTCGTGGACCAGTAGCTGAGGAGCGATCGCCGCGCACTCACAGGCATCCAGCTGCAGCGCAACACGCTCAGCGTAATCCTCATCCAGTGACTGATCGACCACCATTACCGGCACCCGGAATGGCAGCGCCAATGTCGCAACCGCGCGGTCGAGAGCCTCTACCGTCGCCGTTACATGGCGC
>JAZBOZ010000303.1:0-4391 GCA_036351405.1 Halieaceae bacterium | reverse complement strand
GCTCAGTGGCTGGTGGCACGCAGCTGGGAGGCAGGTGTGCAGGCGGGTGAGCCGTTATCGCCATGGCCTTGGTCCGATGCCAAGGTCGTTGCGCGTCTCGATATGGTTGAGCTCTCTCAGTCGAGTTATGTATTCGACTCAGATAATCCCTCAGCTTTGGCATTCGGTCCCGGATGGTCGGTGCTCTCGAGCCGCGGGCAGCGCCAAACTGTCGAACTTGGGATGGTGGGTCAGCCAATGTTTTCGGATGTGCTGGTTGTCAGCGCCCATCGCGACACGCATTTCTCCGGCTTGGATGACCTGCGCACTGGCATGTCGCTACGGCTATCGACGGTTGCCGAGACACACGGTGAGTGGCGGGTGCGCCGGGCCTATGTCGTTGATAGCCGGCGGGGACGGTTGGGCTTTCAGGTGGCCCCCGGTGATTTGCTGCTGGTGACGTGCTACCCGCTGGATGCTTTTTTCCCAGGCGGGCCGCTGCGATGGGTCGTGCACGCGACGCCAGCACCGGTGGCAGAAGGCACACTAATTCAGGGTGAACAACTGGCGCGGCTCGACTAAACTGGGCGCCAAAATAATGCTTTGGGAGCATCCTCAGGATGGTTCAGCGCCTCGCCAGTACCAAGATCGTAATCGTCGCCACGCTGCTCACGCTATTGGGTGGCTGTGCCGCGACCAACGAACAGGAATACACCGCTTGTTTGACCACCTTCACCGCGGTAGGTGTCGGCGCGGGATCGGCGGGTGGCGCAGGTGGTGCTGCTATGGGTGGCGCCGCGGTAGGGTCGCTGGCCACTTATGTGCTTTGCCAAGAGCCCAGTGCTGACGAGGTCCAATCCTTGGAGCCGCCCGTGTTGGCAGCGACCCGGCAGGCGCCGATGCAGGTGCTCGATAGCGACGGTGATGGCGTTGATGATGGCAAGGATCGTTGTGCCGACACCGCCGCGGGTACTGAAGTCGACGAGATCGGTTGTCCGCTGCCAGTGGTATTTGATAGCCGCCAGCTGAATTTCGCTTACGACAGCGCGGTGCTGCCGGCCGACGCGGCCTCTGTGTTGGCGACTGCGGTGAGTTTCATCGACGATAACCCCGACGCAAAGTTCCTGGTAACGGGCCACACCGATGCGAGAGGAACGGAAGAATACAACCGTGATCTTTCGCTGCGACGCGCACGCGCCGTCCGCGATGCGCTGGTCGCGCAGGGTGTGCCTATTACTAAATTGCAGGTGCGAGGTGAGGGCGAATCACAGCCGGTAGCCACTAATGAGACTGAGGCCGGCCGAGCGCGTAACCGTCGCGTTGAGGTTTCGCTGCAGCCGTAAAGCCGGGCTTTGAGCCTCAACAGTGCTTTCCCTAAAAAACATCGGGACTAGGGGTATCGGCAAGCGTGGCTAGCCGTTCAGGCGGCGCCCTGAAATGCCTGTAAGCTCACTACTTTCTTGTTCCTCGACAGCGTCCATCAGTGACTGCAACATTGCCTTGCCGAGTTGTTTGGCGAGGATGGCATCTTGGTTGGGCTTGATACCCGAAACGGCAAAGCGCGATTTGTGCTTAACACCCACATAGGCCATCGCCCAGTTGGGGAACTGTCGCTCTGGCACCTCCTCAAAAAACAACGTGTGAATGTCGTTGTGACGGTTGTCCCGGCTTATGAGGTCAAAAATATTGCGCACGGCAGCCTCCGGGCCCTCCAATACCTGGCAAAAATAGTTGCCGGTATAGAGCAGCGCGCCGGTGATCCCTTTTGCGGGATTGTTGCGGGACGCCGCGTCGAGGATGGCCTCCAGTTCCCATTCGATGACCTGATCGGTGCCATCGATGGCGCTGCGGCTCATGTAGGCCAGATGGTAGAGCTTCATTGGCTGTCCTCCGGCGACCAGGGCTGAGGTGCTCGCGCCTGTGCCGTCATATTGCCTGTCTCACGGTGTTGGGTGGTTGTAAGTAAAACCTTTAGCTTGCCAAGCTTGGCATGGTTTGGCCGTCAGCGCACGACCCATCGGTGGTGAAGATTTTGGTGATGGCGGGCGCCATCGGAGGCCACATGCGTGTCGCTGGGCTGAAAGTGATGCCAGTGTGTCAAACTGTGACGCGGTTCGCAGCCTGGAGGGCGGCTACTACCCGAAGGTATGTTGTGGGCAGTGAGCGGTGGGTCTAAGCTTGAGGCCTAGTTTGTGGAGGTACGTTCTGTGCGACAAATCATTATTACAGCCATATTCGCTGGATTTGGACTGATCGTCTCGGCCGGGGTGAGCGCAGCGCCAGTCACTTTTACCTTCAGCGATCAGTTTATCGATCCGCTCAGCCCTTTAAATGGCACGGAGTTGGAAGTCACTCTGGTCGTCGACGATGGGTTGTCGATTGGTGCTAGCGGTAGTTTTGATGGGACTGCGGAATTCACGTTTGATCAGTACTCAGGCACCTATACAACGCTCTTTATTGATCGCTTGGTATCTTGGGGCGCGGGTGCGCAGCCCAACTTCAGCTTGCTTGATAACGCTTCACCGGATCAGGCGGTCCTTGAATTGAGCTTCTCCGATTTGAACTCTGCGGTTCTCGATTCCGTCGAGGATCTCATTGCGGCGGCACTGGCGGGCACCCTAGCCGTGGGGTATGACCTCAACTTCGAAGCGACCAATGGTGAGCAGGCTCTAGAAGGCCTGTTTAGCTCGGTGGGTGTTTCAGAGGTACCCCTCCCCGCTGCCATGTGGCTCTTCGCTTCGGGCCTTGCCGGCTTTGTCGCCATCAGCCGCCGTCGTCAGAGCCGCGCATAACGCGCCAGCCCCTCACTCCGACGTCATCACATGTTAGACTCCGGCCGCGCCAGTGGTCGGAGTTTTATTTTTTGGGGCAGATGATCCCAGAATAGCCCGGCGCCAACCCGTCACCCTGCTGTAACGCCATGGTGCGTACGCCATGGTTTTTACCCCATGCGGCCCCTCGTAGCGGTCGCCACTGACTGAAGGATTCTTGTCATGCCTGTTGTTACTCTCCCCGATGGTTCTGAACGCCGCTTCGATGCGCCCGTCACCGTGCACGACGTGGCAGCCGATATTGGCCCGGGTCTCGCCAAAGCGGCACTCGCGGGTGTGGTTGATGGCCGTGAGGTCGACACCTCCCATGTGATCGAGGCCGATGCCCGCTTGAGCATTATCACGGATCGCGACGAGGCAGGGCTGGAGATTATTCGACACTCCACTGCGCATTTGTTGGCGCAGGCGGTGCAGCAGCTGTTTCCGGGAACGCAGGTGACGATTGGCCCGACCATTGAAGACGGCTTTTATTATGACTTTGCGTCTGATCACAGCTTTACGCCGGAAGATCTCGAGAAAATTGAGCAGCGCATGGGCGAGATCGTGGCAGAGGATCTGCCTGTCAAGCGGATCGTCTGGTCTCGCGAGCGCGCGGTTGAGGAATTTAAGAAGCTCGGTGAGCACTACAAAGTAGAGATCATCAACGAGTTACCTGAGGGCGAAGAGATCTCGATTTACCAGCAGGGTGAGTGGATGGATCTCTGCCGCGGTCCTCACGCGCCCAGTACGGGCAAGCTCGGTGCTTTCAAGCTCACCAAAGTCGCGGGTGCCTACTGGCGCGGTGACGCCAAGAATCAACAGTTGCAGCGCATTTATGGCACGGCGTGGCCCAACAAAAAGGCGCTGAAGCAGTATCTCAATCGTATTGCCGAAGCCGAAAAGCGCGACCATCGCAAGATCGCCAAAAAACTCGACCTGTTCCACACCCAGGAAGAGGCGCCCGGCATGGTGTTCTGGCACCCCGCAGGTTGGTCGATTTACCAAACGATTGAGCGCTATATGCGCGATCGCCAACGCGAGTTTGGCTATCAGGAAATCAAGACGCCTCAGGTTGTCGATCTGAGTCTGTGGCAGCGCTCAGGCCATGCTGACAAGTTTGCCTCGGGCATGTTCACCCTGTCGGCCGAGGAGCGGGATTTCGCGATCAAGCCGATGAACTGTCCATGTCATGTGCAGGTCTTCAATCAAGGGTTGAAGTCCTACCGTGACCTGCCGCTGCGGCTCGCCGAGTTCGGCAGCTGCCATCGCAATGAGCCCTCAGGTTCGCTGCACGGCATCATGCGCGTGCGCGGCTTTACGCAGGATGACGCGCATATCTTCGCCTCCGAGGACCAGATCGCGGCAGAATGCGCCAAGTTCATCGGCTTCTTGTCGGATGTGTACCAAGATCTCGGCTTTGCCGAGTTCCGCGTCCTGTTCTCTGACCGCCCCGAGAAACGCGCGGGCAGTGACGAGACCTGGGACAAGGCCGAAACCGCCTTGCTCGAGGCCACCCGCGCCGCGGGCGTAGAGCCGGAAATGAACCCCGGCGAGGGCGCGTTTTATGGCCCGAAACTCGAGTTCAGCCTGACCGACGCCATC
>JAZBOZ010000302.1:0-6977 GCA_036351405.1 Halieaceae bacterium | reverse complement strand
TGAGTACAACCACAAGCTCAGGGTAGAAGCAGAGCATATCCGTGACTTTATTGTGCTGCACTACCACCTGAACGAACGCCACGGAGAGCCTTTCTGGGATTATCTCAGGGACATGCCAATCCCGGACTCCCTGCGGCATCGAATGGCGCTCTTTCGGGACAGTGGTCGCGTGTTCAAACCCCAGGACGATGTGTTCGCCGAAAACTCCTGGGTGCAAGTCATGATGGGACAGGGACTCACGCCCTCGGGCTGGCACAACATCGTCGATGCACTGAGTCGGGAGCAGTTGGCGGGGATGATGCAGCAGATCGCGGGCAAAGTGGCCGCCGGTTCGCAGACGCTACCGCAGCATCAGGACTTCGTGACACATTACGCCAAGCAATAACCGGTGATGTAGCTCCTGTCTTATGCGGGGGAACCAAGCCCGAACCACGACCTAACACAAAAAAAACGCGCCATCAGGCGCGTTTTTTTGCCTCAGTATTCGGCTATCAGACTCAGGGCACGTACCAACGAACGTTATCCAGGCGGTAAACGGTATTACCCTGTCCACCGATTTGCGGGATCACCACGATACCGGTGTTGACCTTGGTCAGATCGAGACCACCCGCAACCAAGTCGGCCACTGACAACTCCACAGTTTCCCAACCAGCACTGCCGGCACTGCCAATGTTCTGATCACCCGAAGTACAGGGGAAACCACAGTCTGCCTTGGCAAACATATCGCCAGCAGGTGCTTGCAGGACATTAATATCAAACGCTAGGAATCCGTCAGCGAAGTCAGACACGTCGATGGGGTCAGTCGCCAGAATCAAGCCCGCATTGTTGCTGCTGGCAGCATGGGACACTTCGAGGACTGGACCACGTTCTGCGTCCTCAACCATTTCCCAGCCAATGCTCGGACAACCCGCCGGATCGCCCGGGCAAGAAGCAAAGCCGATCGCTTCATCGTAGGCGCTCAAAGTAAAGGGCTCGACCGCCATACCAGCATCCAGCACCTTCTGCTCAAGAGACGCAACAGGACCACCGTCCGCACCGCCTGGGCCGACCCACTGAACGTTGTCGAGTCGATACACCACACCGTCGGTTTCACCGAACGCCGGGAAGATCACGAGACCGTTGCTGATATTGCTGAGATCTAGCCCCGCGTTCACCAGATCAATGACCGGGATCTCCACAGTCTCCCAACCACTCAGACCGACCTGACCGATCGGCAGGTCCGACGCGCCGCAGGGGAAGAAGCAATCCACTTTGGCAACAAAGCCGCTTGAATTGATACCTGTGGCTTCGACTTTGATATCGAAAGTTAGTGAGCCCTCGATGTACTCGCTGACGTCTCGGCCTTCAAGCGTTTCGAAGAACAAACCGGCAAAGGCAGCGCCATGGCTGACCTCAAGTACCGTGCCGCGCTCGTCATCTTCAACCAATCGCCAGTCGATGCTCGGGCAGCCGGCGGGATCATTGCTACAAGAGGCGTAACCGATGGCCTCGTCGAAGGCACCGATACCGCCTTCAAACAGGTCACCCACGACGCCGTTATCAAACACCGTAATCGGCGGCAGGCTCGCACCACCGCCACCGGCGGATTCGACTTCGTAGCGCACATTACCCACTTCGAAAGAGTAGCCCTGCTGGGCGCCGAACGTGGGGAACAGAACAAGGCCGGCGTTAACGCGGGTCAGGTCCACACCGAGGCCCGCCAGCGTTGAAACGTCAAATTCAAAGGTCTCCCAAGTATCGGCGGTGTAACCCGACAAATCGAGCACCTGATCGCCAGTGCTACAGGGGAAAAAGCAGTCAACCTTCCAGATCATGCCGGTGCTGACCGTGGATGACGGAATTCGCATGTCAAACTTGAGCTTACCGCCCGCCGTAAAATCGCTGAGATCAACGCCGCCGGCAGAGCCGAAGAAAAACACGCCGTCTTCGCCATCCGCAGCGAAATTGACGGACAGTGCGTTGCCAATGTCCGGATCTCCCGAGTCAGTCACAGTCCAGGTGATGTGGTTATTGGTGTTGCCATCACCGCAGTAGTCAGTGAAGCCGGTGCCGGTATCCGAACCACAGATGCCCTTGTCCCACAGCGGACCCACTTCACCATCGATGAATACCGGTACGAAGGCACCATCGACTTCACCGCCGGGCGGACGAATGCCACAGCCATTGCGCCCGGGGTGGCCACAGGACAACGTGATGTTATCGACCTTCACCTTGGCGAATGAGGTGGGCTCCAGTACGAACAGACTCACCAGAGCGCTGGTGTCGAGGGGTTGATCACCGCTGTTGGCCAACAGGTCATTGACCTTCACATGGTAGGTGAACCAGGTATCCAGCGGCATCTCGGACACCTTGAGCTCCTTGAAGCCCAGAGCCGGGAATCCGCTGTCCATTTTGATCAGGATTGAGCTATCTAGATCAGTCGACGCACTGTCAATGTACATATCAAATGACAGCGCACCGGCATGCAGCTCGAAGAAGTTTGGCGTGTTACCAAAACCGAACAACTCTGTGGTTGACTCGTCGACGGAGTTGATCGAGATGTTACCCATGTTCGAAGTGGTGACTTCGACCACTGTGCCGCGGCCCTCCTCCTCGACTTCCATGAAGCTCAGCGCGCCGTCGTTGTTCCAGAACGAATTCACGGCCAACTGACGCTCGACCGTCTCGCCACCGATCACCCAAGAGAACGCCTCCGCGCCATCGGTATAGAGCGGGAAGCTGGCCTCAAAAGGATCCTGTGCGTCAGGCCGCTCGAGGGTGCGATCTGCATTGGAGTTACAGCCGTTGCCGTCGGGCAAACCGTAGCTGCACTCGTAGACACGAACATAATCCACCACCATTGCAGACGGGATATCACCGGGCTCAACGACGCCGGGCAAATTGCCACCCACGGCCAAGTTCAGCAGGAGGTGGAAAGGTGTGTCGAAAGGCGCGTCGTTAGGCGCCTGCTCGTAACCCTCTGAAGTGCTTTTGTAGTAGTACGAGTAATAGTGATCAGCACCAATCGTCAAGATATGACGATCATCGACAAACCAGCGGATTTCGTCGCCTTCCCACTCGATGGCATAGACATGGAAAGTCCCTGCGGGATCTTCCACTTCCACATCGGTGCCTGTTTGCTGGTTAAGCGGCCATGGGAATCCGTAGTGGAGGGTTTGGAAGGTGCGCTCGTTATCCGTCTCCGCGTTGACGATCTCCATGATGTCGATTTCGCCAATCGCCGCCCAGCTGCCGTAAGGCGAGTCGGTAGGCAGCATCCAGCCTGCAGACCATAAGCCCTGTCCCGCAGCGGCCTGGGCACGAATCTCTACCCGCCCGTATTTGAACTCGAATTTATTGGCGCTGCGCAAGCGAGCGGACGTGTACGGAAAACCGGTAACCACTTCCTCCGCTTTGGCGGTGATGGTCAGAAATCCGTCGGCAACGGTGGCGTTGTCCGCCAGATACCACTGCTGCTCGTTATTACCCCAACGGTCCAGCCCGTACTCGGAGCCGTCGCCAATTTGTGGCTCCCAATTTGCGGGGTCGAGGCTGTCACCGTCGAACTCATCGCTCCATACCAGCTGCCACTCATCTTCAGCTGCGGGGAAAAAAGGTGTGTTATCGACCGGTTCAGCGCCACCACCGCCGCACGCTGACAAAAGCGGCAGCAATACAGCAGGAACGGTCAGGCGAGCTCGAGCGCACAGTGCATTGAACATCGGGAACCCCATTTAGAACTTTTATGGTTTTATGAGACCGACGTTATCCCACAAGCCGCTCAGACGATTAAGCCAAACGCGACGATCTGGACTCTTTGCGGGATAAGCGGGATGAGCCGGATAATCCGTGCTTTCCCACCAGAACCCGGACAAAATTAAGACAGCAGATGCTGGATGGCCGTACGGTAATTTCGACTGACTTTGAGCTTTGCGCCACAACTGAGATTGAGGCTCGCCTCGCCCTTGGGTAGCGCATCAACGGAGCGGATCATTGCCAAATTGACGATGGTCGAGCGATGAATGCGAACGAAATTTTCATTCAACCGTTGTTCCAGCTCCTTCATGGTAGACCGGACAATGTGCGTCTCTCCCGCCGCGTGCACACACATGTAATCTCCCGCCGCATCGATCCAGTCAATGGTTGCGAATTCCACCAACTCGGTTTTGCGTCCGTCCTTGACCGCCAACCGACCGACGTCTGAGGAACGCAGGAATTGATTGGACTCTGTGGACTCCCCCTGGATCGCAGCTACCGCGCCGATTACTCGGCCCTTGTCACCGGTCGCCGCGGACGCGGCCTCCGATGATGCGCGCTGCAGGGCCACACGCTCTCTGACCCGGTCTACAGCCTGCGCAACGCGCTCAGCCTCAAAGGGTTTTAAGATGTAGTCCACAGCGTTGTACTCGAAGGCTTGCAGCGCGAATTCGTCATAGGCGGTAGCAAAAACGACCAGAGGCATCGTGTCAGCTTGCAGTCGCTTGACCACCTCAAAGCCATCCAGCCCCGGCATTTGAATATCTAAAAACAACAGATCCACCGGATTGTTCTTCAACCCCTCCAGTGCTTCGCGACCGTTCCGGTACGTGTTCGCGATAGACACGTCGGGGATCGCACCCACCAGCTCACTGAGGTACTCAATTGCCAAAGGCTCGTCGTCAACCAGCGCTACGGTAAGAGGTGTCGTCATATCAAATCGTCTGGGTCGCGGGGATGTCGATGCGGAACGACAGTCCACCCAAGTCTGAAGGTAGAACGTCGAGCACATAATCACCGTGGTAGAGGTTTTCGAGCCGCTCTCGAGTGTTGCGCAAACCGATGCCGGAGCCGTTTTGACTCCCGTCGTCACCACGCTGACCATTCCCGGCTTCGGAACCGCTGTCATCTACGCAGAGCTCCAGTCGTGGTCCCACGAGGCGTGCAGTGACACGAATACAGCCACCCGCCTCGGATCGAGAGATGGCGTACTTCACGGCGTTTTCCACCAGAGGTTGCAGCAGTAAACTGGGCACCGCAAAATCGCGAGCTCCCGGATCGATCTCAAACGCTAACTGCATGCGGTCGGCAAACCGGACTTGCTCGATCTCGAGATACATCTTGAGGGCTTCGATCTCCTGCGAAAGCCTTACCAGTGCCTCACCCTCCGCCTCCAGAGAAAAGCGCAGGAAGTTACTCAGGCGCCCCACCATGGCCTTGGCATCAGGTGCCCGACCACTATTGATGAGCGAGGTGACCGAATTCAGCGTGTTGAATAAAAAGTGCGGGTTGAGCTGATTTCTAAGGAGTCGCAGCTGGGCATCCCGCGCTTCCGCCCGTGCCTGGGCCAGCGTCAACGCCTCCCTGCGCTTCTGCGTCTCGATAGCCAGCAACGCGTCCTTTTCGTCCTGTAACAGCCGGTAGTACTTGATGCCGTGGTATAGCGCAGCCCAGGTCAGAAAAACAAAAATGGACGGGAACAGCCAACCACCGAAATCACTCCAGAGTCCCTCTTCCCCCGTCATGCGGATGAACAACTGTAAACGCATGACGGACCACAGTGCCGATAACAACAGCGGCACCAAGATACCGACCAACATTCGCAGCGTCACGGGCCAATCCCACACCCAGCGGAAGACGTATCGCATGGGTAGTGTCAGCATAAAACCCAAGACCGACTGGACGATGTTATGCGCTTGGTATGACATCTCGAACTGATCGTAGGGCAGACTCAGGCTCACGTAAGTCAGCACTGAAATACCCAACCAGCCAAGACCGTTGAGTATCCAGAAGAACGAATCTGAGTCGCTCAGCAGCCGATAATAGTAGCTGCGAAATGGCGTCGCCGTGGTCACTTCACTGCCTTACCCTGAGCGCATGATCAACAATTGAATAACCGCGAGGAACTTCAATCGACGCGGCGCTCGTGTTTTACCCAATCCACTTCCATCGTCCATTGCTTAACCTGCATGGGAGATGCGTTGATCTTGGCAAAGTTGAGTATCGCGAAAAGCGGCTCCGGAAACGTCTCAGCTTGATCACCAATGCGATAGACCTCTTCCCCATCGAGCCGGAAGATCAGCTGATCATCAAGCCACTCCACCGAGTATTCGTGATACTCGGCCAGCGTCGCTTCCTGCACCAGCATATTTGACTGCCAGTCTCCCGCCCCACAGGCGCCACCGTTGGCGATAATGCGTGCCGCGTAATGGTCTGGCCCACCATCCGAGTGATGCTCAAACACATCAATCTCACCTGACCCGATCATGGGCCAGCAAACGGTTTCATCTGGCTGCTCGATTGGGGGCTCGTTATTCTGCGCGCCCAGCAGCCACCAGGCAGGAAACATGCCCGGCTGTCCACTGTTCTCGACCCGCAGCCGCGCCGTCCAGCGACCACCGACAAACTCGACACGATTTTTGGAGGCGATACGCCCAGCCACATACCGTGTCGGTGGATGCTGCTCACCGGACTTGTTCCAGTTGAAGCAGGCCCGAGGCGCTTCGATATCGACCACACGAAGCTTGAGCGTGCCATGGCTGACCTCACGGGTGCCGAACTGCCCTTCGGCTACGTAGCACTGATCTTCACCGTTCACCCATAGCATCTGATCCTGCCAGTGGCGGTGATCAAACCGATCAAAGTCATCGAAGAAATCCACTTCCCAAGCCGGTTGAGCGTCGACCAAAGTAGGCGAAAGGAATGCGGTGGAGACCGCTGCGGAAAGAAGAGCGCGCCAGTTTTTAAACGTCATAATTGCTGCGTTGTTATTTTGATTCCGCGAAATAATGGCAGGTCTAGAGACTCACGCCAATGGCAAACCAAGGACATCATTACCGGTCAGTGACTTGACCACTACCCAGGCTTGCTGGTGTGATGCGGGTGAAGCATCCAAGCTATTTCAATCAGAGACGCCCGAGTATGTTTAGCAGCCCTTACATCATCCCCGTCGTAGCGATTGTTGGTGGCCTAATGATGGGCGCGTTCGGCGCCTGGTTGAAGCACAAAGAGAAAATGTCCGA
>JAZBOZ010000301.1:0-2320 GCA_036351405.1 Halieaceae bacterium | reverse complement strand
TCGAACGTTACGCGATCGGCCACGGTTTCACTACGTCGGTTTGCCACTGCCTAGCTTACCCCTGCGCGAAAGTAACGATTCAATTCTATGTGATTCAGCTTGCATCAAAAATAACTACACGCTACGATCCGATTCATTGCGATTCGAGTGCGCAGGCGACGCACAGAATTTGTGTCAGCCCAGCACACCGAACGCGCTACGCAAATTGCCCAGCTCATCAGGGTTCGGGTATTTCATCGATAAGGAGTTGCACAGATGCAGCACATCGACCCGCATGGTTTCCGCGCACCCGGCGCACCGGAACCGCACACCGCCGCACAAGTGCCGGAGTTCATTGAGGGGGAACTGATTGCCGGGGCTCCCTATGCCGGTAAGCAGTTGGCCGAGGAGCTGAAGATTGGCGAATCCACCTTTAGAACCCGGTGGCTGGACTGGCTGCTGAAGGTGGCCCCCATTGAACTGCTGAAGACTGACGACGGCTATACCGAACTAGCCCGATCGCTGGCGCTGGAGTTCCAGCAGGTGCCCAACAAAAAGGCTAACCGCGATCGCTGGGTGGCTGAAGCCAAGGCACGGTACAGCCGTGAATTCATGCCCGATGGCATCACCCCGCAGGGCGTGTCTGAGGAACTGGGCGGGGCGCTGGCGTTGCTCCGCGACCAGGGCAGCAAGCTACAGACCGCCGCTGATGAACAGTTAGCCGAACTGCAAGCCCTCATTGAGTCACAGGCCCAGGTTGAGGATGAATTCGACCAGGCCGAGATCGCCGCTATGAGAGCCGCTGGTGCCAAACGGGGCGTGATGCGGTTCCAGATTGAGGCCGAGCAAGAAGACGCAGCTTATTACCAGTTGCGGAAGTTGCGATCGCAAAAGCGCGGTCAGTCTCAGGCTTAGCTCACCAGACTCTAGTCATTTTGAAATTAGGAGCAATCCCGATGGTATTTGGATGGTTACGGCCCGAGGAAGAACCGGAAGACAGCAGTTTGGTGGAAATCAGCGACGACAACGGCACGCATATCGTGGTTAACACGCCCACTCAGGATGACGCCCTTGACGTGGAAGGCTGGACCCGGCGCGGTGCCGGTGCCCGCAGCGATCGCGATGAGGCGTTGAGTCAAGAACGCCGAGCCGAACGACAGTATGACTACCGCGATCATTATGAGTTGCGGGTCCGCAGCGGTCGCGTCGTCGATAACCATGAAGACTTAGAGCCGGAAGTGGACGACGACAGCGTCACCGAAGCAAATGAGCAGGCGGCAGAAGGTGGCTGGTTCTCTTGGTGGTAACTCGATCTACCAGTAAGATTGGGAGTATGCGTGTACTCCCACTAACCCAAGGAGTCCCATTATGCACCCGATCAATCACCTGGAAAACTTTGACCTCAACCTGGAGCATGACGACGGGCATGAGGACAGCTTGATTGCGGCTGAGGTCATTGAAGCTACAGCCAGGGAGAAATTAGTTTTTTGTGCTGACAGCAGTGATGCTCCGCCGGAAACATGGCCTGAGCGCGTGCTCGAAGACTGTTCCTATATCTGGGTAGACCCAGATTATGTGGGGCAGCTTTCCCCTGGTCAGCAGCGCACTTGGGAGATTCTGTTGGCGATTCAGCAGGGGACGGTTTACGCCGTCACCACCGTTGGCAAGCTGGCAGAAGCTCAAGGGCTCAAGAACCCTCTAGCCTGCTGTGAGCGCTTGGGTAACCTGCAATCCCTGGGAGCGATATCTGGCTACAAGGGATGAGTCGGGAATCTTTGAATCATGTTTAGCTAAGCCTCTGGTAGTTCCATAAGAGGAGTGTTAGCGAAAATTCGTCTTCCTGGCGCGGCCATGCCTGACTTTCCTGAGATGTTGTAGATAATGGAGGCAATTCACTTGTCTGCTGAAGGATACAGTGGCTCGTTATGACAGACACATCATCACCGCCGAGGACAACGTTTTCTCAGCAAGATCGCCTCTACATCACTAAGACAGTGAGTGCCTTGGTGCCTGTCCAGTTCAACGAGTTAGTGTTTTCTCTTTCGCCGCCACCAGGAGTTGTTCCCGATCAAGGTGATCGAACCCACGCCCTATTGCAATGGGTAGAGAGCCCCACTGGACCTGGTTTAGAAGCGATAGAAGATTACCTGCAAAGTGTTATCCCAAAGTATGCAAGGATCTCTCAACACTTCATGACGATTACGCTACCAGTTGATTACGCTTCGTTGACTGATGAGCAGAAAAATCAACTAGCCCAACGAATCACGGAAATACTCGGTGTAACAGTCGATTTATTTGAAGTAGGAAGCGTCAAAATCATCGTCAGCGGCTCAGAGAACGC
>JAZBOZ010000300.1:0-2078 GCA_036351405.1 Halieaceae bacterium | reverse complement strand
TGGCGCTATCGCTGTTTGCGATGGTGGGCTGCGGGGGCTTGGAGCGTAAGTCACATCCCGCTTATGAGCCGATCCCGCCGATTGTTTATGAGCAGCCGAAACAGGGCCATACCCCGGCCAGCTTATACAGCGAGAAGCGTGGTATCAGCCTGTTCGCCGACACGCGCGCCGTTGAGGTGGGGGATATCCTCAGCGTTGTGCTGTTGGAATCGACGTCAGCTGCCAAGAGCGCGGACACCGATTTCTCCAAGGATCAGGGCATATCCGTGGGCTCTCCGACGCTCTTTGGACAGCCCTTTGGTTTTGGTCAAAGCGATCGCTATGACTTCAGCCAGAGTGTCGAGTCCGGGGTTGAGTTCTCTGGGCAGGGCTCCAGCAACCAAAGCAATCGCTTGACCGGTGCTATTGCCGTTCAGGTTTCGCAGATCCTGCCCAACGGCAATTTGGTGGTGCAGGGCGAAAAGTGGATCAAGCTCAACCAGGGTAACGAGTTTATACAGCTACGCGGCATCGTTAGACCGGAGGACATTAGCTCCGGCAACCAGGTGCCTTCTACGCTCGTGGCTGACGCCCGCATTTCCTACGGCGGTGAGGGTGCGATTGAGAGCAGCAACCAACCGGGGTGGTTTACCCGATTCTTCAACAGCCCCTGGATGCCGTTTTGAGCGGAGGATTGAGCATGCCAAAGCGATTACTGGATTGGACACTCATTGCGGTGATACTGACGCTCACCGTGATGGCTGGTGCGACACGAGCCGAACGCATCAAAGACATCGCTATGGTTGAGGGCGCGCGTTCCAACCAGCTGGTGGGCTTCGGTTTGGTGGTCGGCCTCGATGGGACGGGTGACCAGGTCATTCAGACGCCTTTCACCATTCAGGCGGCGCGCAGCATGCTGCAGCAATTCGGCGTGAATTTGCCGGCCAACATCAATCCGCAGACCAAGAACCTGGCCGCGGTGATGGTAACCGCCGAGCTGCCCCCCTTTGCAAAGCCGGGGCAGAAGCTCGATGTGACAGTGTCTTCGCTGGGTAATGCCGGCAGTCTGCGTGGTGGCGAGCTGCTCCTAACCCAACTGAAAGGTGGCAATGGTGAAGTCTATGCCGTGGCTCAGGGTGGGATGATCGTATCCGGCTTTGGTGCGGCCGGTGCCGACGGGTCGAGCGTTTCGGTCAATACGCAGGCGTCTGGGCGTATCCCCAATGGCGCCATTGTTGAGCGCGAAGTCGCTAACCCCATCAATGACGGTGGCAACACTTTCACACTCAATCTCCATTCGCCCGATTTTACGACCGCGCGCAACACCGCTGCGGCCATCAACGCCATGATGGGTGCCGGCACCGCGCGAGCTCTGGATGGTGTCTCCATTGAGGTGCTTGCACCGACTGAACCCAGCCAGCGCGTGGCCTACCTCGCAGAACTCGAAAACATCCAGGTGGCGCGTGCATCCGCACCGGCGAAGGTCATTGTGAATGCGCGCAGTGGCACGATCGTGATCGGAGAGGAGGTCATGGTGAAACCCGCGGCGGTGGCGCACGGTAGCCTCACTGTCACGATCGACGAAAGCCTCGCGGTATCACAGCCCGGCCCATTCGCACGACAGGGCGAAACTGTCGTGACCCCCGAGTCCGAGGTTGAGATCGATGAAGAGCCTGTGCAGATGTTCATGCTCGAGGAAGGTGTGACGCTGCGGGATATCGTCAATGCGATCAACCGAGTGGGTGCTGCCCCCGGCGATCTCATCGCGGTCCTTGAGGCACTGCAACAGGCCGGTGCACTCAGTGCCCAGCTGATCGTGATCTGAGGTGGATGATGGCGGGCGCGATTTACACTGACTTTGGCCAACTGGCGAGCCTGCGGGGCGAAGCCCAGCAGAACCCCAATGCCGCGCTGGCGGATGTCGCCGCACAGTTTGAGTCGCTGTTCTTACAGCAGATGCTCAAATCGATGCGTGACGCTACGATTGAGGGCGGCTTGTTTGATAGCAATCAAATGGAAACCTATCAGCAGATGTCTGATCAGCAGGTCGCACTCCAGCTGTCAGAGCAGGGCGGGATAGGTCTTGCCAGGGCGCTGGT
>JAZBOZ010000299.1:0-9771 GCA_036351405.1 Halieaceae bacterium | reverse complement strand
GCTGTTGTCGCAAACCGCCGATATCTACTCGTTCCTCTTTTGGCAACTCGATAAAGAGCATCAGTAATTGACGGGTGAGGTGGGCACACATCGATTTGAATCAAAACAACAAACCGCAATGGAGCGCTCAATGACAAACCGCCAAAAGTCACTCGACCCAACGGCGCTGCGGTTGCTGACCACCTGGATGTGATCATCAGTCGCGTTATCACCGAGCAGGATGCCAGCGACAATGCTGACATTTTGGTGTCGGCATACTCCATGGCGAAGGCGAGTGTGATGCGGTCAACTCCCGCCTCGCTGTTCGATCGCCTGGGTGTGGATGTCTACTTGGCGCGTATCGGTGCCGATACCGTCGGCTCGGTGACCCTGACGTACCACGGGGAGACCTGTGGTATCTGGGCCATGGGAGCTGATGTGAATCGACAGCGCGGGGACATTGGTCGACCTGTTATCGACCGCTCTTTGTGAGGCTCGCGCCAGCGGCGTACGGCGGTTTTTCTTGGGTGCGACACCTCCGGGTTTTCGGCCTTACGAGGCACTGAACTTTCACACCGTGTGCAGCGCGTCGGTGTGGTTTTCGGGCATCACTCACCAGTCATGAACTGCACCGAAATCACGAAGATCCACACTGCAGCGACCCTTCCCTTCGGGCGCGGGTTCAGCTGTCGGCCACCAATCCAACAAAAAAGGGCCACCCTGTCGGGCGACCCTTTTTTGTTGGATTGGTGGAGGCGGCGGGAGTTGAACCCGCGTCCGCCAGCACTCTGCCTTTGGCTCTACATGCTTAGTTTCCGTTAATTGATTTAGCGAACAACAGCCCAACGGTCAGGACGTGGCCCGCGAGTCTCGTTAAGTTTTAACAGCGCCGCCCGAGACATGCTTTGCTGCGATCCAGTTCTATATGACGGTCAGTAGCGCGGGGCTGGCACCTTGCTAAAGACCGCTAGCGGGGTTTATGCCGCCAGAGCGTAGTTGTCGTCGTTGGCAACTATTACATTACAGCTTTGGATTAACGTGATTGGCTGCCATCACGGCATGCACCGCAGGTTTCGTTACCGTCGTCGAATCCGTAACGCCCCCAAAAGGTGACGGTAGAGTATAGCACGGCTTGGTTAAGCCGTTGGCGGTTGCTAGAAGTGGCCTGTGCCTGCCTCTGCTGCGATGCCGAGGGCTGTCGCATCAGCGGCGACATCATTGGGTATCAAGAAGGTCAAAGAGTAATGGGCGATTCGCCAGCCGTCGTCGGTGTTGACCACGACGCCTGTGCCACGGCAATGCCCGTAATTCTCACTCCATAGCACCTCATCAAACCAGCGCAGCCCGCCATCCCCCATGATGAAACGTTCAAGTGGCTGGTACGTCCAACCACGACCGGCTTCGAAGTGGGGGCGCGCATAGTCTTTGAAATCGGCGACTGACCAACGCTCGGTTTTGTCTGTCCCGAGAAAGATCGCATCTGCTGTATATCGGCTGAAGTAGCTGTCGAAATTCGCCTGGGCGGCGTCTCGATGTAGTCCATCGAGCAAAGCATGAATTTGAGTTTCTGCGGTCTCCGCTTTTGAAATTGGAGATAGTAGCAGTGACGCCCAGAGCACGAGTGTTGCCAAACGAAATATTGAGAGCTTCATGGGTTAAATCCGGAGGTTGCAGAGAGGTACTCAGCCTAGCGGGCAAATTGCTGTCTGCCTACCACGGCCCTTGTCGTCATGTAATAGCTCGGAAAAATCGGCGCCACGTTCTACACTCAAAGCATGTCGCTGTTTTCTCCTCATGTTCGGCAAGGTGCTCTCACTGCGCTACCCCTCGTCATCCCGGCGATTCCCTTTGCGCTGGTATTTGGCATCGTGGTTGAGTCCTCGGGGATTGCAGCTTGGGTCGGCTGGAGCTCGTCTCCGATTATCTTTGGTGGTGCGGCGCAGATTACCCTAATCACGTTACTCGGCGAGGGCGCATCGATCGCCGCTGCAGTCACGGCAGCCTTGATCGTGGGTGCTCGGCATCTGCTGTATTCGGTGACCATGGCGCCCCACTTCAAAGACCAGCCGCTGTGGTTTCGGTGGTTGGGCCCTTACGTGCTGATCGATCAAGTTTTTGCGCTGATGTCGTTGGAACACCATGACGACCCCGATGTGTTTCGTCAGCGATTTCTGGCGATCGGCTTTACTTTTTGGGCGTTCTGGGTGGTCGCTACTGCAATAGGTATCGTGATCGGCCCGCTGGTCCCCGGTAACTGGAATATCGCGTTCGCCGCCCCGGTGCTGTTCATGGGGTTACTGGCCACGGGCGCCAATGACTGGCGCAAGGTGCTGGTGGCGATTGTGGCCGGTGTCATGACTGCACTGCTTGCAGATATGCCCAACAAGGGCGGGCTGTTGGTGGGGGCGCTGGTGGGAATAGCACTTGGTGCCGCCATGGAGCGGTTACAGCGATGAGTGTCCTTGTTGCCACGGTATTGGCCGGTATTGGTACTTATTTTCTGCGCGGCATATTCATACTGACGCTAGCCGATCGACAGTTTTCCCCCTTGGTGCTGCGAACGTTGGGCTATGTTTCCCCCGCAGTGATGGGTGCGTTGATTGTTTCTATGCTCACCACATCCGAGGGGACGGTGACGCTGGGCGCTGCTGAGTTGGGCGGGCTGGCGACTGCCGCGCTGGTGGCTGCTCGTACGCGCAACCACATCTATGCGTTGCTGTCGGCGATGTCGGTCTATTGGTTGCTTGGGGCGTTGGTCCAGTGATTGACGCAGCGTACGAGTCCTGGTTGCTGCGTTGAGACTGCGCAGGATACGCCCGGTGTTAAAACAACGATAAAACGAAGGGATCATAGAGGAGCAATAGGGATGACCATGAGAAAGCTTGGACATATCAGTGCGCTGGCCATGTTGGGTTGGCTGGCACTCACAAATGCTCAGGTGACGCTAGCCCAGAGCCTGACCCGCGAGCAGGTGGCATCGCGGATAGAGGCAGGTGAGCTAGATCCAAGTCCACTCTTTCTGCCCGATGCAGAGCGTCGCATCGTTTTTGGTGAAACGGCTTATTTTGCGCCGACGCGTCCACTGTTGGCAGGAGACGCCGTCTATCCGCTCGTTGCCAAACCGGTCGAGCTGGGCGATGTGAAATACACCGTGGGTGGTGAATCATTTCATTTGCGAGATTTCCTTCAGCGCGAGCCGCTGATGGGGTTGATCGTCATCAAAGACGACAACATCCTGCTAGAGCACTATGCGGGTGACCACGGCCCGGAGCGTCTCTGGATCAGCTTCTCGGTCACCAAGTCAGTCAATTCAATGCTGATTGGTGCAGCGATCGAAGATGGTTACATCCGCAGTGTCGACGACCGTGTCGGCGATTACCTGCCGCGATTGCGGGATTCAGAGTATGCCGATGTCACTATCGAGAACATCTTGCACATGGCCTCTGGTGTCGAATGGGATGAGGACTACACCGACCCCGAATCGGACGTGTCTAAAGCCGGCGCGCTCAATGGCGTGGCACTGACGGATCATTTTGCCGGTTTGGGCCGTGCACATCCACCGGGTAAAGTCTTCAACTACAACACCGGCGAAGCCAATCTGGTGGGCGAGGTGTTGCGCGCGGCTATTGGCAATAACGCCAGTACTTATCTGACACACAAAATCTGGCAGCCGTTTGGTATGGAGTTTGATGCGACCTGGTTGGTCGATCAGCCAGGCGGCGTTGAGACGGGTGGCTGCTGTATCAGCGCCTCGTTGCGCGACTATGCGCGGCTCGGGCTTTTCGCAATGCATGACGGGGTGTTACCGAGTGGTGAGCGCGTGCTGCCCGAGGGGTGGATGGCCGCATCGACTCAGCCGTCCGAGGGATACGAAGGTTATGGTTACCAATGGTGGCTGAATGGCGACGGCAGCTTCAATGCCAGTGGTATTTTCGGGCAGAAGATTTATGTCAATCCGGATAAAAAGTTAGTCATCGCTGCGCATAGCAATGCGCCAACTGCCACTGGCAGTGACTACGCCGCGCACTTGGCGAGTGTGCTAGAGGCGATAGACCAGCAGTTTTAGACGGCCGCAGCGAGTTCAGCGGTTTCAGGTAGCGCAGCTAGCCGCGTTCAACCCGCCACGGCTGCGATTTCAGGCGGTTTCTGGCAGCCGTGTAACTGAATACTTGGCGGGACCATTTCAATGAATAATGGCGCTGCACCCCGCAGCGCTCCTAAGCCCAGCAAGTTCCGGCTTTTAGCTTTCCCGATGGCGGCCTCCAGCGGACCGAGTTCGCAACCCCCAACCCGCAGGCTATCAATGCGATAAACATCCGTCACCTCAATGCGGTTGTTCGCCAGTCTGAGGGCAATTTGACGGACGTGTTCATGCGCTTGCTCGCCACCGGTGGCAGTGAACAACTCCTTACTGATCATTAGCATGCCCGCACCGGTATCCAACAGGAATTGCCCTGCCACGCCATCAACACTCACGGTCAGTTCCAGCGTTCCTAGGCCAGTATCGGTCATAGGCACCAGGCCGCCGTCTTGCGCGCATGCAGGCTGCACTGCAATTCCCGCCATCAGCAATAATGTGGTGAGAAGGGTGGCAGCTAGCGCCTTGCTATTTGCTGGTGTCATGACCCGTGGAAGCAAGGTTTGGGCCAGGCTTTAACCACTTGATTATTATGGGTTTATTTTATTTTAAAGCAATTATCCTTGCCCCCAAACAGTGCGCGAATGGTGATCTTGCTTCGATGTGGTGCGGTGATTGGGCTTTCTTAAAATAGATAAAAACTATCACTAAAACATTGACAATTAGTTGCTGGCTAATTACCTTTCTTCCAAGATCTCGGTTGTGAAACACAAGACACAGCAAGAGGTAAGAACATGAAGAAGTATTACGGCAGTCTCCTTGGATTGGTCGCAGCTGTCTTGGTTGTGTCACCACTCGCTCAGGCTGACCAAGCGAACGACTTGGTTGCTGACGAAGAAACCGTGACGGTGATGACGGTCGATCGGAGTGGTAAGCCGCCCTTCAAACGTCGCTTCGTCACGATGAGCCTGGCAGATGCAGCAATGGCCGAATCTAGTGACGACGCACGGTTTGAGGGTGGGGAGACGGTCTTGTTGACTACCGTTGATACACGCGGAAAGCCGCCGTTCAAGCGCCGTAAAATGGAAGTGCTTGTGTCCGACGCCGCGATGGCCGTCCCGGCGGCTGGGGAGGTTGATGTGAAATCCCACCCGCCGCGTCGTAACCGTCCTCCTTTCCTTCGTCACGCCGACTGAGGGCTAACTTAATAGGCGTGAAACAGTCCCCCTGCAGCGCAAGGTAAGTCATCCCCCCCCAAAAAAAATGGCTTCCTTTCGCTGCAACTTTAAAGTTTCGTCTTTACCAGCTCATACCGCAGCCCTAAGCTGTTGTCGGGTATTCGATACCCACGTTTAGTCCGCCGTCACAAAATGGACCCACCTCTCGGCAAGTTCTGGGGTAGTATTCATAGAGGGTGGGGCTGTAGCTTCTCCCAAGCGTTAAACCTCGGGTATTGGCGTAGCGGATGAAGCGCAGGCAGTTCAATAAAATATCTATCAGCGCCTCCCTGATGATCGTAGTGATTGCGATTTTCTGGGTGTGGAGCTCTTGGAACGCTGCCCGGGAAAAGTTGCAGGCTACCGCCCTCGATCAAACCGACCGCATCGAGACGATGTACCGATCCAACCTGGATCACTTCGGTACTTTCCTGACACAAATGGCTGCGATCATTGGCAACGAGGCCGATATCAATGATTTGTTCTATCAGGCGAAGCTTGCTGTCGAGCGTGAGGGTGGCGGTGCCGGGGGCGCTGAAGCCGCACGCCTGCGTGAAGCGATTTATGAAAGATACCGCTCAGCTTGGGAGGCGGTCTCCGGTAATGGCGACCTGAGGGAGCTGCACTTTCAACTGCCACCGGCCACTTCATTTTTGCGATTCCATCGCCCCGATCTGTACGGCGATGACATGACACAGACCCGCCCCATGGTGTTGGCGGCGAATCGACAGCAAACCGAGGCCCATGGCATTGAAGCAGGGGCGGCTTCCGGTGGTATTCGGGGTGTTGTGCCTGTGAGCCATGAGCTCGAGGATGGCACCACGGTTCATGTAGGTAGCGTTGAGGTGGGCATGGCCCTCGCGACACTGCTCAACCGTATGAGCGAGGAAACTGGCGCTAACTTCGCCATCTTGGCTGACGAAGGGCATCTGCGCAGCCGTTTTTTGCCCGAGATTTTTGCACTGTGGACCCGCGACGCTCCGGCTTACGGCAATTTTCGATTGATGGCGAGCACCGATGTGACGGTCGCACGCTCTCTGATGGATGAGCTGGGTGACCACGTGTTGTCTGAGCGGGTGCCCGAAGTGATTACAGAGCTGGCCGAACAGACCATTGCGCTCGCCAAACTCCCGCTGCGGGACTACTCGGGAGAGCGGGACACCTCCCGCCCCAGTGTTGGCTTCATTTATGCGTGGGTGCCTCTTGATGATGCAGTTCTTGCTTACAAGCGCGACGTCGCTGAGGCGCTGGTTATTGGTATTTTTGTTGTCTTTTTTCTTGAGGCGATGCTCTTCTTTGCTCTTGGGCAGGAGCAAAAGTTAGCACTACAGCGCAAAGCCTCGATGACGGACGCGTTGACCGGGGTGTCCAATCGTCGTCACTTCGATGAAATACTGGATGCTGAAATCCGGCGGGCTGCGCGCAGTGGACACCCCGTATCGGTGATACTCGCCGACGTGGATTATTTCAAACGCTATAACGATCACTACGGCCATCAGGCGGGCGACGATTGTCTGCGTCGTGTCGCGATTGGCATGAGCGCTGAGCTTCAGCGTGCAGGTGATTTCATCGCTCGCTATGGCGGCGAGGAATTTGTGGTGGTGTTGCCGGACTCCAGCTTAAGTGCAGGGCTCGCTGTGGCAGAGAAACTGCGCCGCGCTGTTGAGAAACTAAAGATTCCTCATGAGAAGCACCCCGGCGGGCAGAAAGTGACGGTCAGTTTGGGAGTGGCTGCAGGACGCGTATCGCAGAATGATGCCAAAGCCTTGGTTGCTATGGCCGATGAGGCGTTGTATCGGGCAAAAGGGGCAGGGCGAAATAACTCCCAGGGATTGCGCTTTGGCGACGATCTCGATGGTGGCCAGCCCCTACCGCTTTTGTATCGATAATCTCTCAAACACTTTCAGGCATAGCTGCACACGCTATGCCCTCTCAGTTAACCCATTCATTGACTACGTGAGACCACCGAATGCTTGCTGAAATCATGCCGGACATGTCGCTCACCCAGCTGGGGCTGGTAGCCCTCGCCGTGATGTTCGCCGCCTTGATGAGGGCTTTCTCAGGATTTGGTTTCGCGCTCATGGCTGTGCCGGTGTTCTCACTGTTCCTGTCGCCGGGAGATTCGGTAGTGCTGAGCGCCATACTGACTCTGGTCATCAGTGTGCTGACCTACAAGGCTTGGTGGGGCAAATTCCCGACGCAGGTAGCGCCACCCATGATTGCGGGCTCGGTCGTTGGCACGGCCATCGGCGTGTACTTCTTGTCCAATGCCTCTGTCGATCAATTCCGTCTCTGGATTGGCTTGTCGGTGATCGTCGGTTGTGTCGCGCTGGCACGCTTCAAACCCGGGGATCACGAGCCCTCGCCGGGCCTCTCGGGAGGCACCGGCATCGTGTCTGGGTTGATGAATGGCGCTTTTGCCATTCCCGGGCCACCGGTGGTGTTGTTTGTGATGGCGACCATTCACCAGCCCGTGCAGTCGCGCGCGTTCCTTATGATGTTCTTTTTTGTATCAAACGTGATTTCGATGTTGATGTTTACCGCGGCAGGAGTGGTCACGGCCAATCCGTTTTATCTGTTTGTGATTGCCTTCCCGGTGATGCTGGCCGGTGACCGCATCGGCGCGTGGGCCTTCACCAGATTGGGGGGGCGTGCGTATCGCCCCATCGTGATGGGCGTTTGCGTGATGGTGGGAGTGGCCATCACGGCTCGCGCGTTGTTGTAGACGCGCGCACCGAGCCTCAATTTATTGCTTAACGTTGGCGCGCACGATCCGCGCTTTCTGTCGCTGCCAATCCCGGCCTTTTTCTGTCTCGCGCTTGTCGTGCTGCTTCTTGCCTTGGGCGAGAGCGATTTTGGCTTTCACCAGGTGTCCTTTCCAGTACAGTGCTGTACACACGCAGGTTTGTCCTTTTTGTGAGACCGCCGCGTTGATCTTGGCGAGCTCCTTGGCATGCAACAGCAATTTTCGGGTTCGGGTCGGATCAGCGACGTAATGGGTCGATACCGTCTCCGTTGGGGTGATCTGAGCACCGAGTAAAAACGCTTCGCCGTTCTGCATGATCACGTAGGAGTCGGTGAGCTGGACACGGCCTGCGCGCAAGGCTTTGACCTCCCAGCCAGCAAGCGCAAGTCCTGCCTCGAAAGTCTCCAGAAGGTGATAGTCAAACCGCGCACGCTTATTTTGCGCGATTGTGTTGTCGCCGGGCTTTTTGTGTTTGGATTTGCTCATGGCGCACATTATACGGCGCCTTGCCTTCAATAAGCGAAATGGCGGTGCCATGCCCAAGGTAAACTGAGTGCTCGATCGCAACGTGCCACGCCCCTGGCAGGGGCGCACAACGTTGGTATTTTCTCTGGCAGCGGTGGCGCTGGGGCTGGGTAATCTCTTTCGCTTGCCATGGCTGATTGGCGAGCACGGTGGCGGGCCATTCTTCTTTGCCTACGTTGTATTTCTGCTGCTGTTCACCACCCCCATTTTGATGGCGGAAGTGATGTTGGGCAGTTTCGGGCGTTCTTCTCCGCTCGGCAGTCTGCGCTGGGCCGCAGATCAGTCTGGGCGCTCGGTACAGTGGCAGTGGCTGGGCGTGGTGCAGGCGGGTTTGGCCCTGCTGATGGCTGTGCAGCTGGTGTTGGTGACCGTGTGGATGCTCGATCGAGCCGTGCTGATGCAATCGGGTGAAATGGCTGCGGCGAGTCCTCAGGACTTTGCAGCAGATTTTGTGAGCACTCTACAGATCGATGCGACTGAATTCTGGGGCGTGGTCGGCCTGCTCATATTGGCAGGTGTCCTAGCGGCCATAGGGCCTGGGCTCGCTATGGGCGTGATTGGTTGGTTAATCCTGCCGGCCATCGTCGTGGCGTCGATTGGGTTGATGCGCTATAGCCTGGATTTCGGTGCGCTGCGCGAGGCGGAAGAATTTCTGTTGCGCAGGGATCGGCAAGACCTTGATTTTGGTGCGGTCATGGCCGCTTTTACCTCGGCAGCCTTCACGCTCGGAGCTGGGCTCGGTATAGGGATGGCATTCGGTAGTCGCGTACCGGCCGGGCTGCAGTTGGCCCGCTCGGTACTGGCCAGCGCCGTCATCGATACGCTGATGCTCTTACTGCTCGCACTGATCATCGTGCCTCTGCTCTATGCCGTGAACGTCGAGCCTACCGAGGGGGCTGCAATGGTTTTTGTCCTGCTGCCCTATGCTTTCGGAAACCTACCGCTGGGTGAGGTTTACGGGGCGCTGTTCTTTGGTGTGACGGCGGCGGCAGGCTTTGCCGCCTTGGTGGCATTACTCGAACCCGCGGTGATGATGCTCCGTCGAGAGTTGGAGTGGCCGCGGTGGCTATCGGCGCTGATAGTGGTGGCTTTGGTATGGCTTTTGACGTTGGTCATCGCGAGCGAGCAAGCGCAGCTGTTGCATCAGCTTGATGGGTGGTTGGCACTGTTGCTACCCGTCAGCTTTTTGTTGGTCACGATCTTCGTCGGTTGGCGAATGCCGCGTC
>JAZBOZ010000298.1:0-6961 GCA_036351405.1 Halieaceae bacterium | reverse complement strand
CTTCGTGGGAAAAGTCTCTGAATTCACGCTCGAGAACGTAGTGATCGATAACTACTACTTCGGCGTTTCCGCGGTGGCACTCGATGGCTCGGAAACACCGGTCGTTTTCCCCGGCCCGGCGGGATCGTTTGGTGACTGAGCAGCAGCGCTAAGCTCAACCACCACCCAATCGTTGGTAGCGCGGCAGGCGCCATTCATACAGGATGGCGCCGGAACGAAGAATCAACGCAGGAAACATAGCGAGCAGTATTGCCAGTTCGCCAGCGTCGACAACGACTGAGGTCAATGCTGCATACGCCACAGCACCCGCGAGCGCTGCAGTGACGTACAGCTCCGGGCCGAACAACACAGACTCAGTGCCCAATAATGTGTCACGAATCAGCCCACCAAAGCTCGCGGACATTACGCCCATCACAACAGCGACCACGGGCGGCGACCCGACAGCCAATGCTTTGGCGCAACCGAGCACCGAAAATAAGGCGAGCCCCACCGCATCCGCCCACAGCAGCAGGCGTCGCCGAGCACTGAGCACCGGTGCCAGATACCAGGTGAACGCAGACAGCGCGAGACACACCCAGAGGTAACGGGTGTCGCTGATCCAAAACACCGGAAGATCGAGCAACAAGTCGCGGAGTGTGCCACCGCCCACCCCAGTCAGGGTCCCGAACAACAGAAATCCGAGCACATCGAGACGCCGCTCCGCAGCAGCCAGTGCACCCGATACCGCAAAAACGCCCACCGCGACCAAGTCAAACCAGCCAATTACCGTACCGATAGTCATCGAGGTGGGCCCTTCGAGTGTTGCGACTCAGTCTTCGGGCGACAAATCCAATACCGCGCCACGACTCGCGCTGGCGGCATTGCGCGCGCACTTACCAAGGACGCCGCGGGTATATCGCGGCTCGGGGCGCTGCCATTTCGCACGACGGCGCTCTATTTCGGCATCATCGACGTTGAGCTGCAAAGACAGCGTATGCGCATCAATAGTGACGGAGTCACCATCCTCTACCAGCGCAATCAATCCGCCCGCATAGGCTTCTGGCGCCACGTGACCCACCACCATGCCCCAGGTCCCGCCAGAGAAACGACCGTCAGTAATCAAACCAACGCTCTCGCCCAGCCCTTGCCCCACCAGAGCACTGGTCGGCGCCAACATTTCAGGCATACCGGGGCCGCCGCGAGGACCGAGATAACGCAACACGACCACATCCCCGGCAGTGATCTTATTCGCCAGGATGGCATCCAGCGCTGACTGCTCATCATCAAAGACTTTCGCGGGACCCGTGATCGACGGATTTTTGAGGCCGGTGATTTTTGCAACCGCACCCTCAGTTGCGAGGTTGCCTTTCAAGATAGCCAGGTGGCCCTTTTCGTATAGCGGATTATCGAGTGTGTGAATCACCTGCTGATCCGCCGGGGGCTGAGAGGGTACGTCCGCCAGCGTTTCGGCGATGGTTTTGCCGGTGATCGTCATGCAATCACCATGCAACAGCCCACCATCGAGCAGAATCTTCATAACTTGAGGGATGCCGCCCGCACGATGCAGGTCAATCGCCAGATATTGACCACTCGGCTTGAGGTCGCAGATAACGGGCACTTTCTGACGCATGCGCTCGAAATCGTCGATGGTCCACTCGACACCGGCCGTGTGGGCGATCGCTAGGAAGTGCAGCACCGCATTGGTGGAACCACCCGTAGCCATAATGACGGCGACGGCGTTCTCAATCGCCTCCCGGGTTACGATATCCCGAGGTTTGATATCCATCCGAATCGCATCCACCAGCACTTTCGCGCTGGCTTTCGCCGACTCACGCTTCTCACTCTCCACGTTCGCCATGGTCGACGAGTACGGCAGGCTTAGCCCCAGAGCCTCAAAGGCGCTGCTCATGGTGTTAGCCGTGTACATGCCACCACAGGATCCGGTGCCGGGGATCGCATTCCGCTCAATCGCCAGCAGGTCATCGTCGTTGATGCGTCCTGCGGCATGCTCTCCAACTGCCTCAAACACGCTGACGATATTGAGATCCTCGCCATTGAGACGGCCGGGAAGAATGGTGCCACCGTAGACAAAAATTGACGGCACATTGGCGCGCAACATCCCCATCATGCCGCCCGGCATATTCTTGTCGCAGCCACCAATGACCAGCACACCGTCCATCCACTGACCGCCAACACAAGTTTCCACGCAGTCAGCGATGACCTCTCGCGACACCAGGGAATACTTCATGCCCTCGGTGCCCATGGCCATGCCATCCGAAATCGTGGGGGTACCGAACACCTGTGGGTTGGCGCCCGCCTCCCGCAAACCTTCCTCTGCGGCATCGGCAAGAGTCTGAAGACCCGCGTTACAAGGCGTGATTGTAGAGTGGGAGTTGGCGATGCCCACCATGGGCTTCGCAAAGTCCTCCTGCTGGTAGCCCATACCGTAGTACATAGAACGGTTGGGCGCCCGCTGAACGCCTTCAGTGATATTTCGGGACCGTCGATTCAGTGCCACGCGCTTCTCCTGACTCTCAATTTGAAGCGCGAGTTTAGGCCAGTAACAGCCCCTCTCGCTAGGCGTGTTCGGCGGTTCCTCGACGCGCCTCCAGTTCGAGGCGAATTTCGTGGGCGCGCTCCTCGGTGATGTCGTAACCCCACATCACCAGAATCGCCATCACCCCGGTCAGTATCGGCAGCGTAATATCGGCAATCCTCAACCACGTCAGCGTCTCCACCGTTTGTGCAGCGGCGTTTTGATCAAATCCGACGAGATTAAGAATCGCACCACTCAAGATCAGGGCGACCGCACCGCCGAGCTTAACCATCAGCCAGTAAACCGCGCCAAAAATCGCCTCTCGACGCTCTCCGTTATCGAGTTCGTCGAGATCACAGACATCTGCCGTCATCGACATCATGAGCGTAAATAAGCCACCGATCCCAAATGACAAAAAAGGCACCGGCAAAAACATGAGCCACGGATTAGCCGGATTGAAACCCCACCATTTGAGCAAATAGCCCACGATCGACAGCGCGGTCGCCACAACGAAAGCCCGACGTTTGCCAATCCGCTGGGCGATTTGACTGACCAATGGGATCACCAAAAACGCGGTCGCAATGGCGCTCACAGTGCCAAACCAGGCAGGCCAGTTTCCGGCCGCCTCAGTGTTTCCACTGAAGAGATAAAAAATGATGATGAAAAAGGCGAATTGGGCGATCGTCTGGTAGCCGTTGAATATCAGGAACGTCGCGCCACACAAGCGAATGAACGGCTTGCAAGTTAGGGTTTGTTTAATACCCCGCGCGAAAATACGCAGGTTCTCGGCAAATGCCTTGAACGATAGCCTGGAATGACCCTGAACCTCTGGCAACACCAACTCTTTGCAGAACAGCGCCGGCATGATGCCGAGCAACATACACAGACCACCCACCCACAACGCCATGGTGCGAGCGCCCTCGGGCGGGTTTGCGAACAACTCAGGGTCGTAAATGATCACCCAGAACCAAGGGGCGATCATCCACGCAAATTGCCCGAGCCATTGCGACGTCGCCATCAGCCGTGTGCGCTCGTGATAATCGGGTGTCATCTCGTATCCCATACCAATCAATGGCACCGCGAAGATGGTCATTCCCAGCGTACAGAGAATCGAAAAACTCAAGGTGTAGGTGAAGTTGTACGCCACCGAGTTCTCCGGGTAGAGCTGCCACATCAACATATAGGCAATCCCGGCGATGACCGCACCAATAAAGATGTAGGGGCGCCTGCGGCCCCAGCGTGACCGAGTGTTATCCGATAAGTAACCCATCACAGGGTCCGTAACGGCATCAATCAGGCGCGGAATAGCGCCGAGAATACCGGCGAGTAGCGGGTCGAACCCAAGGGATAACACCAGCACCACGGAAAAAACCCCGAGTGCGGCAGGAAACAGTTGATTGGCGAGGTTGCCCGCGCCAAAAGCGATTTTTTCGCTGAGGGGTACTACATCAGCGTCAGGGGTTTGATAGTGCTTCATGGGCAAGCTCTGGGTAGTAGGGCAGCATCGCCCGCTTGGGCCTTCTGTCGATCGTGAATAGACCCCAGTGCTTTTCGGGCTCCATGGCATCGTCCGACCCCTTCCACAACTCGTCGAACGCCTCAAACACAAAGGTCAATATTTTTTCTTTTTCTGACCACGCGACCAGCTCTTCATAATACTGGCTTTGCCGATCTTCGCAGACATTGGTCTCTTCAATGCCGCGACCATTGGAGTTAGTAGTCCAACCCGCCTCGGTGATCACCACCTGTTTGTCCGGGTAACGCTCAGCAACCACTCGATAGTTATCAATCGTGTAAGCCAGTGCTTCATGGATGTGTTTGTACTCCCACACGGGATACGTGTGGATCGAAATAAAATCGACTTCCTCAGCGAGCGGTGCGAGCTTGGTGAGCCAAGGCACATAGTTTTCGCAGAAAGTGACCGGCTGTCGGCATGCCGCCTTGATTTGTCGAACATAAGCAACGACCTTTGCGACAGGTACATAATGGTCTGTCCAGTCAACAGTCGCCTCATTACCCGCTGAGAGCGAATGCACCACAGTCGGATGTGCATTCGCCATTGCGATTAATTTGTCGATTTTGGCCTGATTGCGCGCGGCATTCTCGACCAACTGTTCCTCGGTGTAACTGCCGCCGCCCCAAGGGCAACCCATGTTATTCATCTCGGCCTCAATGTAGGCGCCGAGCATGATCTTCATATCGAGCTGCTCACGCTCGATCACGTCAATCACCGTTTCCGCATGAAGGTCGACGTCATAGAGTCGCAAATAGCGCCATTGCTTCTGCAGAATCAGCAGATCCTCGCGCACCTCCTCGTAACTGGGATACGTACCCTCACCCGGATTTTGGTCGGCACGGAACCCTGAATAACAAATAGCCTTCTCGGCCGCGATAACCTGCTGAGCCCTGCTGATCATGTGTTATCCGTATTTCGGTTGTTCGTGGCTGTTCCAGAGACCCCAGTAAGCACCGACATCACCCTCGTCGCCGACTTTCCAGGCTTCATCGAAGGACGAGAAATAAAACATCTCAATATCGTCCTCTTGAGACCAGCGCTGACAGTCGATGAAGTACTTCATCGCATTCTCTTCAGAGGGCTCTGCGGCATAGAATGCCTCGCCCTGACTGGGCCAACCGGTCTCGGTGACGATCACCCGCTTGCCTTTGCCCGCCCTGGCGGCACGACGATACTGATCCTTCATATAGAGCAGCGCGTAGTCGTGATGACACGCTTCCCAATAGGGGTAGAGATTCGCCAGAATGACATCGCAGGCATCTGACAACGCCGGGCGATTTTCAAATTGGTAATACGCATCGACGTAACCCACCGGCACCTGCGGCACTGCCTGCCGAAAGCGCTCGATGTATTCGATGAGAGCGGGCTCTGGCATTTCCTCGCGGTACAGCACCTCGTTACCGACAGCCGCGATATCAACATGGCCAGCGCGCGCCATTTGAATCAATGCAGCCAGTTCTTCTTCGTTCTTGTCTTCATCGGTCCCGAGCCAGGCACCGACCAGCGTCTGTAGTCCCAATTCATGAGCGATAAGGGGAATTTGCTCATTGCCCTCGGTACAAGAGAACGAACGCACCCATTCGGTGTGCGGTGCAATGATGCCCAGACGACGACGGATCTGTTCTTCAGTCAGCTCATCGCCCGGTTCCTGGCCCTCCACATAGGCGCTGAAACACAGGCCGTGCATGCCATTGTCGAGCACCTCTTTGAAGGTTGTGACCAGCTCGTCCCGACTCATGGCACCGAGGTCAATACCTGCCAGCATGAGGTTTCTTTCGCGTTTGGATCCCATTCCCATCAGTACAACCTCAAATCACGACACGAACGTCGATACGTGCAATCTCAGCGCGACGAGAAAACAACGCTTCGCTATCGATCGCACTCAAGCACTTGCCGGCAATTTCTTCACTGCTGCCGCCAGATCGATGCAGCGTAATCCCGGGCTGCTCTGCGCGTGTATAGATCACCGGCGTTTGGCATAGGGTGAACGCCATTTGTCCCGCGCTGAGCGTTATTTGGACTTCCTTGCCTTCCTGACTGACAAAGCTGAAGCGGGCAGGCGCTTTTAAAAACTCCTCAGGACTCATGAGCAGTGGATCAAAAGAGATCGCACCGTCGCTGATGCTGACGCCCAATTCCGCGAACCGCGAGATCACATCTTCCTTCACCTGACCGGTCATGCCAGGCTGTTTGACGCCAGCCTCACGCACCGAGTGAGAGTACGCGTCGGTAGGGAACGCACCGTACAGCGCCGGTGACTTGAAGAGCCCGATACCCGCCTTAATCTCGTAGTAGTGGTCTTTGAGTTTGCCCAGGACGTCGGGGCTCGCACCATCAGCTGCCACACGGTGATAGGTCTCACTAACCGCCAGTAATAATTTGGACACCATGTGCCAATAAATACAGCCCAAACCTTCATAGGCGTAAAACGTGCCCGATCGACCGGTAAAGGACTGGTGGTCAAACATCGTTTCATACACGTCCAGCACGTGGCCGCGCTCTTCTGCCACCAAATCACCGTAGCGCGTCGATGGCAATGCATCGAGCGCTTCGGCAAGGTGCGCCGCATTATGGAAATCGCTGCAGAAATGCACGACACCCGCATCGTCCCGAGCCACGATCGTCTGCTTGTCATCCTCAAGCAAGCGCGCGAGTAAGGGCGAATTATCTACGGCCTCTTCAGGCAGATTGTTCTTATCAACGAAACGCGGCAGCTCACGATCGGGATAGAGCATGTAGCTGAATTGATCCTCACGGAACAAGCCGCTCGATTTCATCGCATCGAGAATCCTCAAACTACTATCCGCATCGAGATGGCCTGTGCTGAGTGCCGCAACCTGCCCCTCCAACATGTCATAAAGCGGACGTATCGAGATTTTGTTGCGACTGAAGCGGATCAAGTTGTAGGCATGGTACAAGCCGTCATCGCG
>JAZBOZ010000297.1:0-2763 GCA_036351405.1 Halieaceae bacterium | reverse complement strand
GCGCTCGATCGTGCGTTGAGCGGCAAAACACCTCGAACCATGACGCCCTGGGAGTGGGAGGAGTGGTACGCGCTGCACGGTCGTCCCGATGAAGAGCGCAGTAAAAAGCGCGATGACTGAGCTGGCCTCGGTGGCTGTTTAATCAACGACCTGGCTGTAAAACTGGGACGCAACTCACAGCAGTAATAGCAGTGCCAGTAACCCCACGAACCACGCTACCAGCCAGCCGCTGCGCAGCCGCCAGTTGAGCACAGACTCCTTGGCGAGCCAGGCGCGGCCATCAAAGTCCACGTGGATATCGGTATTGTCGTGGCCTAACGGCATACCCGGGATATAGCTCAGCAGCCACGGGATAAAGAAGCCGACGGCAAACCCCAACGGATTCCACCAGAGCCAAGAGATAGTCGGTAGCGCGATCCAGCAGTAAGCGTTGAGCACAATGCCCGACAGCAACCCGATGACCGCCAAGGTGCCTCCAACTCGCTGAACGAAAAACCCCAACACAAACACCGCGAGTATCGGGCCGTTGGCCAGAGAGCCAATCTTATTGATGGCCTCGAGCACCGTGGGTGCGATGTCGCCGACAAAGAACGAGAGCGTCAATGTGACGACGCCCCAGAATACCGTCAGCCAGCGAGACAGCAGGAGTTCCTTGGTATCTGACCATTGCCCTTTGTGGAAGCGGCGAACAAAATCTTCCATGGGTGTCGCCGATAGGGAGTTGATCACCGAGTCGAGTGACGACATTGCAGCCGCAAACAGCGCCACCATCGCAAGGCCGACGACGCCACTCGGAAGTGCGCTCAGCATGTAGAGGGGGACGGCGAGATTGAACTGCTTGGTCTCGCCATCGTTCGGCAGCGTGTTCAGAAATTCCGGGTGGTTGACCGCATAGACCCCGATGCCTACGCCAACCGCGCAATAAAGCGCCACTAATGGAAACCGTAAGATGCCATTCAAGAACAGCGCACGATTGGTGTCGTCGATGCCCTCCGTACTCAGCGTGCGTTGTACCTGGCTCTGATCACAGCCGTAGTAGGACACATAGAGAAACAGCCCGCCGAAAAGCATTGGCCACAGCGCGAAAGTCTGGCCATCGCCGAAGCCATGGTGTGCAAGGTCCACCGCAGTGCGCCTTTCTTCAGGAAAGCTTCCGAACATTGCCAGTATGCCGCCTGCGTCGCTGCTCAGCGTGATGAGCAGCACAACCAGCATCAAAGCCAGCAATAAGAGCTGCAGCACATCGCTGTAAATCACGCCCCGGATCCCGCCGAAAATGTCGTAAACCACGGTGAATACGCCAAGTATCACCACCGACCAGAAGAACGACAAACCGGTGATAAGTTCAATAACCAGCGCAATGCTGTATACGGTTACAGCGGTTGCGAAGGCACGGATAAACAAAAACAGGCCGCTCAGTACCAGCCGGGTGCGTAAGTCGAAGCGAAGCTCCAGGTACTCATAGACCGACACCAGCTTGAGGTGCCTGAACAGCGGCATGGCGAACAGGATCAAAAAAATCATCGCCAGCGGTACGGCCAGTTCGTACTGCAGCCAGACCAATCCGCCACCTGCTGCGAAGGCCACAAAGGCTGGCGCACCCAGAATGCTATTGGTCGAGCACTGAGTGGCCATAATCGACAGCGCTACCGGCCATGCGCCGATGTGACGGCCGCCCACGTAATAATCTTCCCGGCTGTGCTGGCCGCGAGACAGCCAGATGGCGAAGGTCATGATGCCGATCAGGTATGCCGCAATAACGACCCAATCAAGGGCTGTGAGTGTGTCGGCCGCTACGATCTCGGGTCACTCCTTGTTTGGGTTTCGACTTTTTGTGCTCAGATACGAGGTGGCCTCTCACTGACATCAAAGATTTTAATCTCGAGTGAGTGGACCGAGTTTTTCGTTAATCAGCGCCAGTGTTAGGCCTTACCAGTGAATTACGCCGGCTCCCAGCTCTCAGGCAGCGCCGCATTCACCACGCCGCCATCGACCGCGATGGTCTCGCCAATCACGTAGTCACCGGATCGGGCCGCGAGGTAGATCGCCGCTGCTGCCATATCCTCGTCTTCACCGATGCGCTTATTGGGAATGGCGCTCGCGACCGTGTCGCCGTGGTCTCGCGCTGCCCGATTCATCTCGGAGGGAAAGGCGCCGGGTGCGATTGCAGTGACATTGATATGATCTTCGATCAGCCGCGCGGACATGCGTTTGGTGAGATTGATGCACGCGGCCTTTGATGCCTGATAGCTGTATGTCTCCCAGGGGTTGAGGCGCAGGCCATCAATAGAGGCAATGTTGATGACTTTGCCCGGCTTGTCGGCACGCGCGGCGGCTTTCATGGCAGGGAACAGCGCCTGGGTCAGGAAAAATACGGACTTCACGTTGAGATCCATCACCTTATCCCAGCCTTTTTCGGGGAAGGCCTCAAAATCGGCGCCCCAGGCAGCGCCTGCGTTGTTCACCAGAATATCCAGCGAGGATTCTTTCATCGCATAGGCTTCGGCAAGCTGGCGGCAGCCATCTACCGTGGAGATGTCAGCGGGGAGCGAGATGCAGTTGTCGCCCAGCTCCGCGGCGACCGCGTCACACACCTCAGCTTTGCGCGAGGAGATATAAACCTTGGCGCCCTGCGCCAGGAAGCCTTTGGCAATCATCAGCCCAATGCCGCGAGAGCCGCCGGTAACCAATGCCGTGCGGCCTTCGAGTGAAAAGAGTTTGCTGGTATCCACTGTTGTTATCTCCTTCTTTTTGAGCGAGTCG
>JAZBOZ010000296.1:0-7360 GCA_036351405.1 Halieaceae bacterium | reverse complement strand
TGAAATCAACTTGATATCGACGTTGAACTTCCTCAATCAATGGCTGAAACAGCACATCATGACGATGGACAAAGAGTACGGCGATTATTTTGAGCGCAACAACATCAATGCTCGCGTGCACTGAAACTTACGAATCGAACAAAGCATTAACAGCAACAACCAGCGAACGAGGAAGATCAGGTGAAAGAATCATTGGTTCGGTACGAGAATGAGCAGCTGAAAGAAGCGCTTACCAATATTCAAAACGATCTCGCCGGGTGTGTAGCGGGCAACGATGAAGCCGCCGAGCGAATTTCCAACAGCCTCCACCAACTCAGCGAGCTAGTCTCGGTTTCTACCGAGATCAAATACGACGCCACACTCCTCGCCAACCGCACCGAGAACGCGCAATCGACCTCGCAGGACCTGAACGGCGTGACCGAGGGCATCGATCGTCTCATTCGAAAAATCGCAAGCGTCGCGGAGCAAACCAAACTTGTCGCGCTGAATGCTTCTATCGAGGCGGCTCGCGCGGGAGAGGCCGGGCGCGGCTTCAGTGTCGTCGCGGACGAGGTCAAAGAGCTTTCTCAAGAGATTAAAGAAGCAACGTTGGAGATTACCGGAGCTATCAAGAACATCGCTCAGCAATCCAACTCGCTGCACCAAAGCCTCAATGAATCAACCGAGGATGCGAATAGCATTGTCGAGCGTATTGAACTGTTCCATCGAAAGCTCGACTCAACCAGCCAATCCGCCAACGACTCAAATCGCGCACTCAACCGGTCCAATTCTGGCGTCTTCATGGTGCTCGCGAAACTGGATCACACATTGTGGAAGGTCAACACCTATCTCTCGGTCGTGAATAAATCGCCGGGGTTTGCATTTGTAGACCATCGAAATTGCCGGCTGGGTAAATGGTATTACCAAGGCGCTGGACGGGAGAATTTCGCGGACCTCCCCGCCTTTGCCGAGCTTGAGCAGCCCCATGCGCAAGTGCACAACGGAACCCGATCCGTATTTGACCTGCTCGAGTCAGGACTCGCTGAGGAAGACGATCACGAACTCGAGCAGGCACTGCAGATGATGGAAGCCGGCTCCGCGGGCGTGTTTCGCATCCTCGACAAAATCCTACAACAAAAACTCGATAAATAAGGCGCGACCCATGCGAGTTAGCGAAAGAGGACTGGCGGCATGATGTTCGATGACGACACCGTACGTCTTTACGTTGATGAAGCGCAGGAACACCTCAGCGGCATCGAGGATTTGTTACTGCAAATTGAGTCCGATGGCGCGGCAGCTGACCTCGATTTGGTCAACCAGGTCTTCCGTGCTATCCATTCCATCAAGGGCGGTGCCGGATTCTTCGGTCTCACTAAGATCAAAGATCTTGGGCATGACATGGAAAACGTGCTCAATATGATCCGCAATCGAGAGTTGGTCGCATCGTCCGAAGTAGCCAATGCTCTGTTGAAATCTGCCGATTTGCTGCGACAGATGGTTGACAATATCGACAACAGCAACGACGTCGATATCAGCGAACTGCTGACGCAACTCCAAGCCATTCAACCCGGAGTGACCAGCGATAGCGGGAGTGCCCCGCCGGTTGCGCCAGCGACAAAAGATACATCCGGAGAGCCGTCATCGACGGTACCCCGCGATACGAACGCAGAAAAACGACCGCGCAGCCGACGCGAGGAGCTGCTCAACGATAGCGATCTCGATGACGCACTGGCGCTCCACGATGCGGTCTATCGCGTCGACATCGACGTCCGGCAGGACCTCAAGAGTACCGATAGAACCTTTAAAGACTTTGTCGCCACATTGGAACAGCTCGGCAGTCTCATAGCCTGCAGCACGGATTTACAGCGTAAATCAGAACCGCGCCGGGGTATGATTAGTTTTGCACTCGGCACGTCCAAGACGGCCGCCGAGATCGCAGAAGCCACCAGCCTCAAGACCGAACAAGTCGTCAGTTTGAGCGGCAATCCCGATGACTCTTCAAATGACGCGGCGGATGACCCATCGAATGCCGGCATCGGCAGCGATGACAGCATCAACACGTTCGGGAAAGCCGATCAACCTGCGCCCATACCGAGTCAAGTCTCGCGACCACAACCTACTGTCGCTAAACAGACATCCGCAGTGAGTACGCCGACTTCGAGCAAGCCATCGCGACCACCCGTCGCAGAAAGCAAATTGCGCGTGAGCGTCAAACTGCTTGATCAACTGATGACCCTCGCGGGCGAACTGGTACTGACCCGTAATCAGATGTCGCTGGCCATCGCCAGCAGCGACACGGCTCAGACCCATCAAGCGTCGCAACGACTCGATCAAATCACTTCCGAACTGCAAGAAGTCATCGTATCTACACGTATGCAGCCTGTCGGCGTCGTGTTCACCAAATTCAGGCGCATTGTCCGCGATATGGCGCAGCAGCTGGGCAAGGATATCGCCCTGGTAATTGAGGGTGAGGAAGTTGAGCTCGATAAGACGATTATCGAAGGGTTATCCGACCCTTTGACGCACCTCGTCCGCAATGGCATCGATCACGGTATTGAGCTGCCTTCGGATCGCACCGCCCGCGGCAAGCCGGAGCAGGCGACGTTGAGCCTCAAAGCCTTCCACGAAGCGGGTCAGGTCATTATCGAAGTCGCCGATGACGGCGCCGGTATTGACCCCGAGAAAGTGAAGAACAAAGCACTGGAAAAGGGCTTGAAAGAGCGCAGTGTTCTCGATGCGATGAGTGACACCGAGCTGGTAAAGCTGATCTTTTTGCCAGGCTTCTCGACCGCCGGCGAGATCACCGATATTTCGGGGCGTGGCGTTGGCATGGATGTGGTGAACACCAACCTCACCGAGATGGGTGGTGTGGTGGATGTGAAGTCTGCCGTCGGCAAGGGCACCACTATACGCATCAAGCTGCCACTCACTTTGGCAATCATTCCCAGCCTGATTATCGGTCTCGGTGAAAAGCGCTACGCCATCCCCCAGGTCAACGTGCAGGAACTGGTGCGTATACCGGCGGTGGAAATCTCGGAACGCATCCAGTCGATTGGCACCTCAGAGATCATGCGCCTGAGAGGTGAACTGCTACCGATCGTAAGACTCAGCGAGATACTGCGACTTGAGCCTGTCTATCGAGACAAAGAAACCGGTGAGCTGAAACGGGATCGTCGAAAAATATTGGCAGATCGACGCGGCAATGTCCCGGACGCCACCGGCGATGAGGAACGTCGTGAAAGCGGCACCCGCCGCTCAAGCTTTGAGAGCGCCGTCAATATCGTTGTGGTTTTGGCGGGGTCCATGCGCTACGGCCTCGTGGTTGACCAACTCATGGATTCCGAGGAAATCGTCGTCAAACCCCTCGATAAGCATTTCAAAGCCCAGCAAATCTATGCCGGCGCGACGATTCAAGGTGACGGTGGCGTCGCGATGATCCTTGATGTGGTCGAGCTTTCGCGATTTGTCGAGCTGGATCCATCGCGCGTTGAATCGCTAGAGCTCGCCCGCCGACAGCAGATCCAACGCGACGAACAAACCGGCGACAAAATGTCGCTGCTGCTAGTAAAAACAGGCGGCGAGGACACCTTCGCAATACCGCTGCCGCTGATTGCTCGCATCGAAAAAATCGAGAGCCGGCAGATTGAGATGAGCGGCCGTCGCCGCAGCATGATTTATCGTAACGGCACCTTAGTGCTATTCACCCTCAATGATGTCGCCGACGTCAGTCCGCTGGAGCATGATGAAGAACTGTACGTTGTAGTATTCGCGGTAAGCCGCAGGGAAGTCGGACTTTTAGTGTCCTCCATTGAGGATACCGTCAATGTTGCGGTGGAGTTCGACCGCGAGACTTTCCGACAACCGGGCATTTTTGGCTCCGCCATTATCCACAATAGGACGACCCTGCTCGTCGACTTGCATGGCGTCGTCGAAGCTGTCGAACCCGAATGGACACGGCGCGGTAACAACGCACTGGAGAAGGTCAAAGGACACACGGTACTGGTGGTCGAAGATTCCAAGTTCTTCCTGGGTCATCTCAAGAGCTTCCTTGAGGAACACGGGTTTACGGTGATCACCGCCGAAAACGGTCAGGAGGGTTTGGAGCAGCTGCAGCAACATTCGGCAGAGATTCATCTGGTGATGACCGACATCGAAATGCCGGTGATGGATGGTTTCGAATTCACCAAACATATTCGTGAGAGCGAGACACACAGGCACCTCCCCGTCATCGCTGTGACAAGCCTCGCCGGCGACATGGACAAGGCGCGAGGGTTTGATGCTGGCGTTAATGAATACTTGATCAAACTGGACAAGGAAGAAATTCTCAACAGCCTCGATCGACACCTCAACGGCGCTGATTCGGCGAGAGGAGCAAACGCATGAACGCCACCGCCCAGCAAGATTCGATGGCCCCTGACACGCGCACAGTTGAACTGATCATTTTCTTTGTGGATAACCTCGTGTGCGCTCTGGATATCGCAGAGGCGCAAGAAATCAAAGGACAGCTGACCATCGTCGAGGTTCCGGAAACAGCTATTTCGGTTCGGGGAGTCGCCAACCTTCGTGGCCAGGTGATCACGGTTATCGACCTGCGTGTTGTCTTTGGTGTTGAGCCAAAGACCATCGATAAAGACAGCCGCATTGTGGTTGCCCGAACGGAACACGGAGTTGTGGGCCTTCTCGTCGACTACGTAGACGACATCGTGTCCGCACCGCGCGCGGAGCTCCAACCTCCTCCCGCGAACGTATCAGGAATCGCGGGTGAGCTGTTTGATGCTGTGTATCGACGCGAGGACGATCTGGCTTGCGTTCTAAATGTTGAAAAGATCCTTAGACAAGAGTGAAGTCCGCTTGTAACGGACTGAATATTTAATGATGACCTGGAGTGTAGTGCCGTGATGTCCCGAATGAATTTACAGGCAAAGATTATCTCGCTGTTGCTCGCCTTTGCACTGATTCCAACTGCGCTGATCGGCTTTAGCCTTTGGAACGCAACTAAACAGCAGGAGCTCCAGAGTCTGCAGGTCTACAGAATTTTTGCTGAGCAGCTTGCCGATAGCATTGACCGAAACTTGTTCGAACGCTACGGCGACGTCCAAGCTTTCGGGCTCAATGCCGCGGTCGATCTGCTCGACGAACAGCCCGACCGCCTGACGCAAGCCATGAATGGCTATGTTGAGAAGTACGGTCTATATCCACTCATGATTTTCGTCGATGGCGAAGGGAAAATCATCGCCGCAAACACGCGCAATGCCGATGGCGAACCGATACCCACCCAACAAATTATCGGAGAGAGCGTTGCCAACGAGGAGTGGTTTCAGAGAGCCAAACGGGGTGCATTTACCGAGCGGCAACCGTTCACGGCGCCTGGAAATGATAAGTCTACAGGCACGGTCGTCGTTGATGTGCACATTGAAGAGAGAGTCAAACGCACGAACAAAGGGCATCGTGGCGCTGTATTAGGCTTTGGAGCGCCCGTCGTTCGCGGGGGCAAGACCATCGGCTACTGGTACAACTATGCGGATCTGGCAACCGTTGAGGAAATTTTTGAGGCGACGTATCAGCGTTTCAAGGCTCTCGATCGCGGTGCAACTGCGCTTACGCTACTGGACGCAGACGGCACAGTTTTAATCGACTTTGACCCCGCAGGATCCGGGAATGAATCAGTCACCGAGACGGATGCATTCATGCGCTTAAATTTGGTCAACGACGATGTGTCTGCAGCCGTAAAGGCGGTCGCAGGCGGTACAGGAGCGACCTACAGCAAGAACTCACGCACCGGCGTGGAAACCGCCTCTGGCTATACCCATCTTGTTGGTGCGATGGGATACCCAGGTATGAATTGGTCGGTGCTGGTCCGGACACCGAGGAGCGAGTCGGCAGCAACCCCGATTGCACAACGCCGAATGATGGTCATTGAGACCATCATTATCGTCATTATCGCGGTTATCGCTGGATTGCTGCTGGGCAAGCGTCTCAGCGCGCCGTTGGTAGCGACCGCGAAGGTTGCCCGTAAGATTGCCCGCGGCGACCTTCGCCAGCGTGTGCCAGTGCAGAGCAAAGATGAAATCGGCAAGGTCGGAACGGCCATTAACGAAATCGCTGACTACCTCAGCGAAACCGTCGGCGTGATCAACACGGGTGTTGAGAATTTAGAGGGCACCACCCAGTCCATGTTCGGCCTCATCGAAAACGTCACGAACAGCACTTCTGACACCAATCACCGATCACGCAACGTGGCCGCTGCAGCTGAAGAAATGAGTGTCACCATGGCGCACGTCTCTGAAGCCGCGGGCCAAAGTAATGCCAGCCTGCAGTCTGTGGCGAGCGGCGCCGATGAAATGGCCTCTACGATCCGGGAAATCGCCGAGCGTACCGAGCGGGCGCGTAGCATCACCCAGACTGCCGTTGGCAATGTTGCCCAAGCCAGCGACCGAGTGAGCGAGCTCAGTAGGGCTTCTGATGAAATCAGCCGGGTCATTGATGTCATCCTCGAGATTGCCGAGCAAACCAAACTGCTGGCGCTCAACGCCACCATTGAGGCTGCGCGCGCGGGCGAGGCTGGCAAAGGTTTTGCTGTCGTGGCTTCAGAAGTCAAAGATCTCGCCCAAGAAACTAACAAAGCGACCGAAGAGATTCGCGACAGCATTAATGCCATTCAATCCTCAACGGGATTGACTGTTGAAGAGATCGGCACGATCAAAAATGTGATTGGAGAAGTCAGCGACATCGTATCGGGTATTGCCGCCGCCGTAGAAGAACAATCCGTAACCACCAACGACATGGCAAGCAATATCAGCAACAGCGCTGAAGTCGTCGCCGAGATGAACGGCAACTTTACCGAGGCCAGTCGAACAGCCGGTGAAATTGCCAGCGATATCAGCGAAGTCACCCGCGCGATTGGTGAAGTCGATTCCGCTATGGCAATGGTTGAAGATTCCGCCAGAGGGCTTGCGGCGATGAGCGAGCAGCTGCGCCACGCCACCGAAAAATTCGACTTGTAGTGGTTCATCAATGGGTCGAGCCCCTTGCTGAGGGAAAACATGGATAACAAACGGGGTAGTGCCAAGGTCGTCAATGTCATGGTGGTTGACGACACCCTGCTCTATCGCCTGCTCGTCAAAGAGGCGGTGGAGAAGCTTCCCGGCTTCAAGGTGGTAGCCACCGCAGAAAATGGCAAAGTTGCGCTGGAACGTCTCGAAGACACTCCGTTAGACATCATCCTGCTCGACATCGAGATGCCGGTAATGAATGGGCTTGAATTCCTCGATGCCCGCCGTGGTGCGGCAAAGGAGATCCCGGTTTTGGTGGTCAGCTCTGTCACCAAACAAGGCGGCAAAATTGCCATGGAGGCGCTGGCCAAAGGCGCGGTGGATTTTCT
>JAZBOZ010000295.1:0-2806 GCA_036351405.1 Halieaceae bacterium | reverse complement strand
CAGCGCTAAAGGCTACTTCGAACGCGCACTGAAAGAAAATGGTCAATTTAAGCAGGCCTATAACAACTTGCGGCTCCTGGAACACCGAGGCGCTACCAACGCTTGAGATAACCAATCTGTAGTGGTCTGCTGGTTTTAGACACCTTCTGAGGTGATAACCTGCATAGGCCGCTGCCTTGGCGCTACGCGAAGCAGGGCTACTACAATGAACACGTTCTGTTAACCACGATCCAGAGAAACGTGCCCCATGACCAATTATCAGGGTTCCTGTTGCTGTGGCGCTGTACGATTCGAAGTGCGGGGCGAGTTCGACAGCTTCTATCTCTGCCATTGCCACCGTTGCCAGAAAGATACAGGCTCGGCGCATGCAGCCAACCTGTTTTCTCAGTCCGCGACGCTGCTCTGGCTAAGGGGCGAGGAAGTCGTGAAATCCTTTACTCTCCCCGGCACACGTCACAGCAAGGGTTTTTGTCGTATCTGCGGCTCAGCCTTGCCAGCCATTCAATCGCAAGGTCTGCTGGTCGTACCCGCAGGTGCGCTGGACAGCGAAGCGCGTCTGGCGCCAACGGCTCGTATCTTCATGTCAAGCAATTCGCATTGGAACAAGGGGATCGGAGACTTACCGACCTTCCCTGAGCTACCAGAGTAAGGCAATCCCCTCGAGCCTTTCATACTGCCGCGCAACGAGGGCGAAGTTAAGACCAAGTTCGCCGAGATCGAGGAGCAATGGCTGCAACAGCAGGATAAGCTGAAGTCGCTGGAATCGCTGGAACCCACTGCCAAAACCACTTTACCAAAGGGCAAGTGACACACCGGACGCTTGTCTTATCCTATAGCAGACACATCAGCAATAGTGAGGTCGTCACAGTGTTTACACATACTGAGCTCAGTCAAAAGCTGGAGACGCTTGAGGGTTGGTCCGTGGACGATGAGAAGCTCTACCAAGAATTTGAGTTTAGCGACTTCATCCACGCTTTCAGCTTCATGACCCAGGTCGCATTGCTCGCGGAGAGCGCCAATCATCACCCGGAATGGTTTAACGTCTACAACAAAGTGCAGATCTGGTTGACCACACACGATGCCGGCCGCGTGACTCAAAAAGACGTGGACCTTGCTAACAGTATCAATGCACTCGCTTCATGAATGGATGAGCATCCCCGCATGATGCAACCGTGCCCGTGTGGATCTGGCGAAACACTCGAAGAGTGCTGCGCGCCGATAATTCGCGATCAATCTGCTCCCACTGCTGAAGCACTGATGCGCTCTCGCTACACGGCTTACGTGCTCCGTGAAGAGCAGTATCTTATGGACACCTGGCACCCTGACAAACGCCCACGCACTCTGATGCTTGATGATCAACAGCGTTGGCTGGGGCTGCGGATAAAACGGACTGAGGACGGACAGCCGGGCGATGACGCCGGGCTTGTAGAGTTTGTCGCGCGATACAAAATCGCTGGCCGCGGGTTTCGGCTGCACGAGGTGAGTCGATTTCTCTGTATCAATGGCAAATGGTTATACGTGGACGGCGATTTTCCGGAAAACTGAATAGACCCGAGGTAACCCACAGATGGTTGTATACGACGCTCGAATTCGATGGCCCTGCGCCATAAGCAAATCAATACAGGTCATCGCTGCCTGCCTTATGAGTACTGCAGCGTTTGCGAGCGTGCTACCCAAAGTGCCTGACGCGATTGTTTGTTCGGTGCGTGATCCGACCGGGGTTTCGCCTTGGGAGAAACTGGTTTTCTATGTCAGTGCACGCACCTCGGACGGACGCACGCTCTATAAAACACTGACGTCCGATCCCGTCGTGCTCTTCGTTGACGCAGACGGCATCATTGATGGCGTGAACCTGGCAGATTGCGACGGTCGCGATGTTGAGCAGCTGACTCAAGAAGGGCGGGCAATCATCTTCTCAGCAAATCCAGCCAGCCCCTGATCACCGCCACAGAGGGCTCTTCCAGAGGACTCACGGCAACTGACAACCCGGACATATATAGATTCGCCGGGTATTAGCAGTCGTACGCTGAATGATCGACCCACAGACGCGACACCGCTGGCGTGCTCGGCCAAACAAAAAGAAGCGTGATTTGGCATAGGTACCGCCAGCCGCCTTCAGTGATTTGTATTGCCGCTCAGGCAAGGTCACCCCACCGGACGCGTAGCTTCGCTGGCTGATCGCAAGCGTCGCTCTGGCGAGCTTGCCGATTTCGCCCCGGCTGAGATCGCGTGCCTTTCTGGCCGGGTGAATACCCGCAACAAACAGGATCTCGGTACGCAGATAATTCCCCAAGCCCGCGAGGAACGCCTGATCGAGATATACAGAACTCAGCGCTCTGCCGGCGAACGGCTTGCTTCGGAGTCGTGCGGCGACATCTCGCCAGGTCAGCGTGGGGTCTAAAATGTCCGGCCCAATCCGCTGTAAAAATGGATGGTTTTCAATCTCAGCGGTTTTCCAAACGCTGATATCAGACGCGCTGTAAAGCAGCGCACTGTGTGTCGCAGTATGTATCGCGAGCCTCAGCTGGCGATTGGTCTTGGGCCACTTGTCCCGTTTTACCACGCGCCAAACACCATACAGCTGATTATGTGAATAGATAGTTAGGCCGGTATCAAAGTGTGTGAGCAAGGCCTTACCCCGGGTTTCGAGGTTATCTACCCTGCTGCCGCGAAGGGGTTCTGCGTACTGCTCGAGTGGCGCGAGCCCGAATGTAATTTCTTCAACAGTGTTGCCTTTCAGCACTGCCTCAATTTTGTCGGCAGCGCGGCGGATCTCTGGGCCCTCGGGCATGATCAAAACCTCTAT
>JAZBOZ010000294.1:0-7020 GCA_036351405.1 Halieaceae bacterium | reverse complement strand
GCGCGGGTGGCTCGCGTAGGCCAAACGAACATCATGTTGCAATTCCAGGCGAATGGATCCCTCAAACACCTCGATCGTTTGGCCGGTCTCCGCAGCGGTTGCAGGCAACGGATCCCGAAGTGCGAACCGTTGCAAACCCTCCCAAGCCACGGTGTGCGCCGCTTCATCCTGTCGCCCGCCTACCTCCACCGTCACGGTCGGCGTTTGGCAGTCGGTCAGCTCCATCAACGCACCGAGTGCCAACTCGGAGATGACCATCCTCGGCGCAAATAAAGACACCAGCGCCTCGTGCCGCGGGTCCCAGTGCGGGCACACACCAAAGGCCGGCCCGGACCCTGATGTATTGTGCATATCAATCACTGCCTCGGGCTCGTACTTCTCTATCAAATCGATGATGGCTCTGGCCAACCGGCCCTCCCGATCATCGAACGGCGGACGAAAGCAGCGATTCAGGTCGCGATGCCCGGGCAGCATTCGATGGCTGAATGTAGGCGCGGTCAGTGCAGCCTCGATAGAGGCGATCACTATGAGGAGGTCTGTCGCAGGCTTCAAACCCGATTTAATCCAGCGGCGCGCGGCATGTGATCCCGACGGCTCGTTACCGTGTAACAGGGTCGTCACAACCCGCGTTCGAGAACGGTCCTCGCCGCTGAAGTGGAACACCGTGGGGCCCTCGAGGGCTCGCAGAAAAGACAATGTGTCCGGCCCTGCCAACGATTCGGGCGGATCCACAATGTGATGCAAGGGATTCATCTAGCGCTGAGTTCGTTCAACGCGGCCATTCCGCAACCGGCTGATTCGACGCGCTGAACTCCCGATAACCAGACAGCATTTGCGCCAAAGCTTGTTTCCGCTCAATGCCCTGTTTTTGCAGACGTGCCACCTCCAGGCGCTGCCATCGAGCCCCGGTAATACCACTCGAAATACGTTTTTCGATCACGCCAAGATAGCGATCACGCTCAAACTGGCTGACGCCCAAAAGCTGTAACCCCTCATCAGCATGCGGCAAAAGGTCGCGCAGTATATCGAGCACGCCTCTCACCTCTAACGATTGTTGCCCGCGCCTCGGCCAGATCAACTGGGCATCAATACCCGCTTGTGCCGCGCGGTAAAAATTTCGTTCAGCCAGAGTAAAAGGCAGCGCCGGTAGCAGGTGCGTCATTTCATCTCGATAATAACGAGCCAGGCCCAAGGCGAGCGCACCACCCGCCAGCATATCAATCGCCGTGGGGCCTGCTGGGAGTGCGCGCAACTCAATGCGCAGATGGCCGCCGCCCGCATCGTCGTAGACCGGACGATTCCATAACCACACGGTGCTTTGATGGAGTCTCAATTCAGCGAGCTCCGGGGAATCAGTCATCGATCCTGCCACCTCATCCAGGCATGGCAATAATGGCGGGAACAATCGCACCGACTCTTCAAACAGCTCCAACGCCCCTTGCCTGACCCAGCCTTGCCCGTAACTCACACGCGCCGGCTCTCTCCAGCTGTACGGGTCCAACTGACGCGTATCAATAGACTGCTTAAATAGCGGTATTCGCGTCTCATCCCAGAGATCGTGGCCGAAAAGACCGGGCGAGTTGGCAGATATTGCGAGTACCAACGGCGTAAACAACTGCAATGCATTAAACGTATCGGCGTAATCTTTTGGGTCTACCCGCCAATGCAACTGGAACGACGTGTTCGCTCCTTCAAGGGTGATGTCTGACATCTGCAGCTTGAGGGGATCCGGCCCGTCGATATCGATTTCGAAGTCGCTACCCCGGCGCTTGATCAGTTGATCCACCAGCGCGTGGTAACGCACCCGGTCGGTCAGCGCATGGCGGCCAAAATGGCCGCTCTCTAATGTCGGCAGAATACCGATCGGAACAATGCTCGCTCGGTGATTATCGGCGACCTGACTCAGCGCCGCGATTTTCTCCAGCATTTCCTGCTCCGTCGCGTACAGCCCTTGATCAGCAAAATGCTGCGGGCTGAGATTGAACTCGAGGTTGTAACGATTGAGCTCGAGTGTCAGCTGCGGGTCTTGGAGCGAGGCCAGCAGTTCCTGATTGAGATGCGCCGGGTGGCCGTCCTCATCGACGATATACAGCTCTAACTCGGCACCCAAAGTTTGCGCGCCTTGGCCAAAACTGGGATTTTGAAGCAGCCCAGCGAGCGTCGATAGCTGGCTCTCAAGCCGCTCACCGAACCGGTCATGATCTTCTCTGGAAAACGCGCGCTGGTTGATTTCTATGCCCATGTTGAACCAAACGCCCCCCAGCGAAGATTTTCGCCCGACATTATCACGAGTAAAGATGATGATGGCAGACGCAGCGAATGACATTGCACCGATTGGGTCAGCAACCCGCTGGCAAAGAGAGAAAATCAAACACAGGGTGGTGACAATGACTTACTACCCAGCCTTTAGTTGATGGACAACCACAATCAAGCACTCCTCAAACCTGCTGACTTCACGAAAGATGCCTTAGTCATCGCCGAAGTTCAGCGCATTCAAAATACCTGTCGAGGCGCTCCCCTATCGGACGTTTTTGATGCCGCCGGTCATCAATATGTGGATCTCGTGATGGAAGGCGGTGGTGTATTGGGTGTCGCGCTGGTGGGATACTGCTATGCCTTGGAGCAAGCGGGTATTCGCTTCCGATCGATTGCGGGCACCTCAGCGGGCGCGATCAACGCCTTATTTATGCAAGCCGTGTCCCAGCCGGGGCATCGGAAAAGCACGGCCATGATCCGGGAGATCGCCGCCATGCCCATCGCCGAGTTTCAGGATGGTGGCAGCGATGCGAGAAATGCCGTTTCCGCATTGATATCGGGCGACTCGCTGCTACGCAAGCTCAGCCGGCTGATTCCAAACCTCAGCGAGCTTACCCGCAAATTTGGCATCAACCCGGGAGACCGATTCCACCAATGGGCGCAGGCGCGCTTGGCGCACTACGGCATCAATTCGCAGGGTGAATTGGAGGCACTATTGGCCATACCGCCGCGTGGCATTCATCGGCGGGATCCGGAAACCGGTGAGCGTTTGACGTTTCCGTGGCATGCAGAGCTGGCACTGATCACCACCGAATTACGCACGGCACGTAAAGTGGTCTTCCCTAGGCATAGCCCCCTGTTTTATGCCCACCCCCATAAGGTTTCGCCCGCAGATTTTGTCCGGGCATCGATGTCAGTACCGTATTTTTTCGAACCCTGGCGCGTGGACCAGCTACCACGCAACAACAGAGCAAAGAGAGCGTGGCGTGAATTCAAACCCAAAGGGCCAATACCCGAGGACGCCATTTTCGTTGATGGTGGGCTGATATCGAACTTCCCGATCAGTGAATTTCATCGGCGCGATGGGGTTCCACCGTGGCTTCCCACCTTCGGCGTCAAGCTCAGCGCCGATGAGGGTGCCGTGCGCAACATTGACGGGCTGGGTGCGTTTACCGGCGCGTTGATTGAGGCGATGCGTTTCGATGCTGATACCGAGTTTCTGCACAAGAACCCGGATTACCGGCAACTGATTGCGGAGATTCATACCGACGGCTATCACTGGCTCAACTTTCATATGAGCCGCGATGAGAAAATCGGTCTCTTCAGGGAGGGCGTCATGGCTGCGGGACGATTCCTCGATCATTTCGACTGGCGCGCCTACCAAGAGAGCCGCATGACTCCTGCAACGCGCCAGTAGACAGTTCAAGCCGGGGGTGCTCAACTCCCCGAATCTCGGAACAAACCACCAGGAACAGAGGATGCCTCATGCGACAACAGGATATCGACGATCAAGTCTTTGAACTCTATGACGAGTACTGCCACGGCTACATTGATCGCAGGGAGTTTTTCCGGCGTGCAGGCGCCCTCACTGTCGCGGGGGCGGCAGCGGTCACCATGGCTGAAGCACTGATACCGAACTATGCCGAAGCGCAGGAAGTTCTGTTCACGGATGAGCGAATCAAAGCGAATTGGGTGGACTATGATTCGCCCGGTGGTAGCTCAGGCTCAATGCGCGGCTATCTTGTGACGCCACAAGGTGAAGGGCCCTTCCCTGCCGTGCTGGTGATTCATGAGAACCGCGGGCTCAACCCGTACATTCAAGATGTAGCGCGACGCTTTGCTGTCGCGGGGTTCCTGGCGCTGGCGCCCGATGGCTTGGCACCCCTCGGTGGCTACCCTGGCAATGACGATGAAGGTCGTACGATGCAGCGCTCACTGGATCAGGCAAAATTGCGACAAGACATGCTCAACAGCGCCCTTTATGTAAAAAACCACGAGCGCTCCACAGGTAAACTGGGTGCAACAGGGTTTTGCTGGGGCGGTGGTACGACGAACTTCCTGGCGACCGAAATGGGAGATGCGCTTGCAGCTGGCGCGCCGTTCTATGGCAGTGCCGCAGCCACCGATCAAGTGCCGAATATCCGCGCCGCCATGCAGATGCACTACGCCGAAAATGACGAACGCGTGAACGCGATGCGGCCAGATTACGAAGCGGCGTTAAAGCAAGCGGGCGTGACCTACGAAATGCATACCTACCCGGGAACGCGGCACGGTTTCCACAACTACTCAACACCTCGCTATGACGAGGCGGCCGCGAAACTCGCCTGGGAGCGCATGGTAGCGTTTTTCCAGCAACATCTGAGCTGACTCACGCGCGGGTGTGGGGCTTATCCCTCACACCCGCGCACACGTCAAAACTTGCTGCGTTGATCGCTTAACCCCGCTCGAAATCGCTATTCACAATATCGTCGAACGCCTCCTGACTGAGATACTCTGGCGTGTAACTGCCGCCAGCATCGACGATCTGTCGGTGAAAAGCGCGAAGGTGATTGCGTGATCCCTTCTGCAGATTGTCGTAAACCAGCTTGATATCGTCGTTATTATCAAGTCGGCTCTTCGCGGTATCCAGATCAGCGATGTCCAGCTCTTCTATCGCCGCACCCACGTAGAGCGCGTCGAGCAGCGACGCACTGCCACGTGCCACCAAAGCATCATAGAGCTGCTGGAGATCCGCGTTTTGGAAGTCTCCATCGGCTCTTCCCTCAGCAGGGTCCGCTAGCTCGTATCGACTCAGGAGCAGCTTCACTGCAGCGGTATGTGTGTCTTCACTGTTCGCGATGTTTTGGAAGATATTGATTCCGTGAAGTGAGTAAAGCGCCCTGTAAACATCGCCGGCCAACTTTTCTTCTTCTCGCATGAACACCAGATCCGCATTTTCATCATCAGTAAGCACGCCGACGGGTAAGGCATCCAATGCCTCAGCCAACCGGGTCAGATCGATGTCAGTATTACCCTCATCATCGGTATCAGTCACGGTGGGTTCACCGCCGGATTCACCCGGGTCTACTACCACAGGTGGTGTCTCTTCAACCGTGTTACCCGAACCACCGCCACAGGCGGATAGCAGCAGCGATAAAGACATCCAAACAATAATGAGCAGAGCATATTTGCTACTGCCAACGCCAGTTCGATAAGTTTCCATTTGTTATTCCCCCCGGAAAAGCATCGGCGAGGCTCATCAGCCAATGACGCCGATCAATCGCTGCTGTGCGACTAAATTCGCCCAGCGCTGTGTACCGGAACCGACCAATAGTGCAGGCCGGCACCCGTGAATTCGTCCTTCAATGCGGCAATAAGTTCCCCCAACTCATCGGCATCGCACTGAATTTGGAACACTTCCTTATTGCGTCGACCCGCGACCTGCTCCGCAAGGCTCATACCGGCAGACTCGGCGCTGTGACCGCTGCCGCGGTAGGTGAAGTAGCCGGCAACCCCACGCTCCAATAACCAGTCCACCAGTTCATGAGTGAGATCAGGCGGCGCGATCAGCGTGAGGAGCATAAGCATCCGTTCTTCGCTCATGACGCACTCCTTATGTGAAGCCAGCGGTAAAGCACAGGCAACACAACCAAAGTCAGCAGGGTGGAAGTGATCACGCCGCCAATCACCACAATCGCCAGCGGTCGTTGCACCTCGGCGCCAGGACCCGAGGCAAAGGTCAAGGGCACCAAGCCCACCGCTGTGATACTTGCGGTGGTCAATACCGGACGCAAACGGCGTAAAGAACCTTCGCGGACGACACGATCAATCGGATTGCCACGGATAACCAAATGATTGAAGTGCGTAATCAGCACTACACCGTTCATCACCGCGATACCCAGTAGCGCGATGAAACCTACCGATGCAGGAACCGACAGATACTCGCCGGTCAGTGCCAATGCAAACACGCCTCCCACCAGCGCAAGCGGAATCATGCCCAGCACCAACAGAGCCTGCGGGACTGAGCCCAGCGTGACAAAGAGAATCAGAAACACCAGAGCGAGCGTGAGTGGGACTACCGCCAACAATCGCGCCGATGCGCGCTGCTGGTTTTCGAATTCACCGCCCCATTCGAGATAAACGCCGACGGGTAGATCAAGCGTCGCCACCGCAGCCTGCGCCTCCTCGACGAACCCCACCAGATCACGCCCCGTCACATTCGCAATCACGGGCACCAACCGGCTACCTTGATCGCGTGAAATCACTACGGGTCCGTCGATCTCTTGAGCGGATACCACCGAGCTGAGGGGTATACGTCGGCCATCCTCTAGGGTGATCAGAGTTGCCGAAAGCTGCTCCGCCGACACCGCGCGATCATGACTGGCACGGATCATCAGCGGTTGTCGCTGATCGCCGCGGTAAACCGTACCAACCCGCATTCCCTCAAGCTGGGCTCTCAGCACATCGGCGACTGATGCCACGCTCAGACCAAGCCGCCCCGCTGCCAATCGATCGATATCAAACACCAGATAGCGCTGCCCCTCAGGTGCCGGCACATATACCTCGGCAGCGCCATCAATGCCTGCCACCGTAGCCCGTATTTGCCGCGCCGCCGTGTTGATGGCGGCACTGTCATCACCAAACACCTTAATCGCCAGATCACCGCGAACGCCGGTTAACATCTCATCGACTCGCATCTGTATCGGCTGAGTGAAGGCAACGGTCAGCCCCGGGAAGTCTTTGAGCACATGGCGAATCTGATCACGCAACCAATCAGGGTCGGGT
>JAZBOZ010000293.1:0-5952 GCA_036351405.1 Halieaceae bacterium | reverse complement strand
TGACCGCGAAGTGCTACGGTGGTGATGCCACCCGGAAGCGCAAACTGCTCGAGAAGCAGAAGGCGGGTAAGAAACGCATGAAACAGGTCGGCAACGTCGAGATCCCCCAGTCTGCTTTCTTGGCAGTGCTGCAGGTAGACAGCTGACACCCAATCCCTAGAGCTTCGCGGGAGAGCTTTTTGAATATCGACTACCCACTGATTTTGGTGATTCTGGTTTTCGGCAGCGGTGCTATCTGGCTGGTCGACGCGCTGGTGGCCGCTGGGCCCCGCGCCAAACGTCGCGCTGCACTTGAGCAGGCATACCCGAAGTGGCAACAGGAAGGCAGTGATGACGCCGCCAAGTTTGTTGACGCGGTGAATCGTGAGGCGCGGATGCCGGCTATCGTCGATTACGCGCGATCCTTCTTCCCGTTGCTCGCTGTGGTTTTCGTGCTGCGCTCGTTTTTGTTTGAACCGTTCCAGATTCCCTCGTCATCAATGGCACCTACTTTGGAAGTGGGTGACTACATTCTGGTGAACAAATTCACTTGGGGCATTCGCCTGCCGGTATTGCGCGACAAAGTCATTGAAGTGGGCGAGCCGGAGCGCGGCGATGTAGTGGTGTTTTATCCGCCGCACATGAATGACACCTATTACATTAAGCGCGTGATCGGATTGCCGGGCGATCGCATCAGCTATCGCAACAAGAAACTGTTCATCAATGGAGAAGCTGTTGCGCAAGATTGGCAGGATGGCGATCGCCGCTTCCACGTGGGGCGCGAAGCCTTGGGTGAAGATGGGCACCAATTACAGATTGATATGGCGCGGCCAACTCGGGATTTCTCGGTGACCGTGAAGCCCGGCCATTACTTTATGATGGGTGATAATCGTGACAACAGCAGTGATAGTCGGGTTTGGGGTCAAGTTCCCGAGCGCGATATCGTTGGCAAGGCGGTGGCAATCTGGATGCACTGGGAGTCGCTGCTGAGCATTCCTTCGTTTGGTCGCGCGGGCGCGATCGACTGACCCGGGGAGGTCCCACTCATGATGCCATCACCACACACATTGCAAACTTTGGGCAAGCAGCGCGGTTTCACCCTTTGGACGTTGGTCAGTAACGGCTTTGTGCTTGCTGTTGTGCTGATCTTCGCCTTGCGTGTGGCGCCCGAATACATGACGTATATGACCGTCAAGGACGTCATCCAGCGGGCGGGAGAAGACTTCAACCAGCGGGATGAAACCCTGCAGGATCTTCGGATCAAAATCGCAAAGTTGATGCGTTCCAGTCAGGTCTACGACGTCAAAGCCGATGACATCAAGGTGTATCGCGAGCGAGGCACCGTATTTATTGATGCCCGCTATGAGGCACGATTCCCGTTGTTCTGGATCATCGAGGGCGTCATGAAATTTGATGATCTGGTGGTTGAGGCCGGCAACCCGGAACAACGTTGAGCACTGAGGCACGTGATCGTCAGCTTGCTGCGCTGGAGACGGAATGTGGTTATGCGTTTGCTGATCGCGAGCTGCTCGATCGTGCGCTGACCCACCGCAGTTTCTCCAAAACCAACAATGAGCGGTTGGAATTTCTCGGCGATGCGGTGGTGAATCTCGCAGCCGCCCACGTTCTTTATCATCGTTTTCCTGACGTGCCCGAGGGGGTCCTGAGCCGCCTGCGTAGCCGTTTGGTTTGCCGGGAAGCGCTCGCGGTGATGGCGCGTCAGTTTGAGCTCGGTGCCCTGATTCGTTTGGGGAGTGGCGAGCGCAAGAGCGGCGGCCGGCAGCGGGATTCGATTCTTGCCGATGCCCTGGAAGCGCTGGTCGGTGCGATTGCCGAAGATAGCGATCTCGGTCAGGCCGCGAAATGTGCGCAGGTTTGGTTTGCATCCGCCGCTGCCTCGCTTTCCGTCAACGATGGATACGACCCCAAGACCCGTCTGCAGGAATGGCTGCAGGCGCGCGGCCACGAACTCCCCCGCTACGAAGTCCTCTCGACAGAGGGTGATGAACACGCGCTCAACTTCACCGTGCAAGCGCGTATTGGTGCACTTAAAGCCTCTGCGACAGGTACCGGTAGCAGTCGTCGCCGAGCAGAGCAGGCTGCAGCCCGTGAGCTGCTGGAGCAACTCTCTCATGGCTGATACCCAGACTCGCTGCGGCTACGTTGCCATTGTTGGCAGGCCCAATGTTGGGAAATCTACGTTGCTGAACTATCTGCTGGGGCAGAAGCTCAGTATCACGTCACGCAAACCCCAAACCACGCGTCACCAGGTGATGGGGATCAAGACCGAAGGTGACAACCAGATTATCTTCGTCGATACCCCGGGGATCCACGCCGATGGCGGCAAGGCGCTGAATCGGGTCATGAACCGTGCTGCGACCAGTGCGCTGGCTGATGTGGATCTGGTGCTTTTTTTGATCGATCGCAACCGCTGGACTGACGAAGACGAACTGGTGCTGCAATCGCTGCAGCATGTCAAAGCGCCTGTGGTGCTGGTCATCAACAAGCAGGATTTACTGGACGATAAAACTGCGCTGTTGCCGTTCACCGAGGGTTTGTTGGCGCGTTACGACTTTGCGGCGGTGATTCCAGTATCGGCATTGCGCCGTCAGCAGCTCGATCGCCTCGAGCAATTTATCATCGAGCATATCCCGGAGGGTCCGCATCATTTCCCGGAGGATCAGATCACCGATCGTAGCGAGCGCTTTTTGGCAGCTGAGTTGATCCGGGAAAAGATCGTGCGCCAGCTTGGTGACGAGCTGCCCTATGCCACGGCGGTAGAGATTGAGTCGTTCAAGCAGGAAGGCAAGGTGTTGCACATTCACGGCTTGATTCTGGTGGAGCGCCAGGGGCAAAAAAGAATCATGATCGGCGAGGGCGGTAGTCGATTGCGCAGCATTGGTACTGAGGCGCGCAAGGATATGGAGACGGCTTTTGACAGCAAGGTCATGCTCAAGCTGTGGGTGAAAGTGCGATCCGGTTGGTCCGATGATGCGCGCGCCCTGCGTAGCCTCGGTGTCGATGATCGCGGTGAGTGATGAGTGCGGCGCTTGAGCCTGCTTGGGTGCTGTCCCAGCGCCCCTACGGTAACGGCGGCAAATTGCTTGAGCTATTTGCAGTGCAGCAGGGCCGGCTAGGTGCGGTGGCGAGAGGTATTCATCGTAAGGCGCATGGCGGTCAGCCGGCTCATCTGCTGCAACCCTTCCAACCACTGCTGATCGTCGCACGGGGCCGTGGTGAATTGAAGACACTCACGCACATCGAGCCGGCAGGTTTGGCCTATCGTCTCGAAGGTAATCGATCGCTGTGCGGGTTTTATCTCAATGAGCTTTTGTTGCGCATGCTAGCGCGATTTGATCCGCACCCTGAGCTGTTTGCACACTACGGTGAGGCGCTGGAAGCGCTCACTGTCGGGGACGTTGCGCCGCCATTGCGTCGATTTGAGGTGCAACTGCTGCAGGAACTCGGTTACCGAATGAGTTGGGATTCGGATGCTGACGGCAACCCGTTGGTGGCGGCACAGCACTATCAGTTTTATCCGGAATCAGGGTTCCAGGCCGTTGCGGGCGAACTGACCTCTGGAACGCTACTGGGGAGTGAGTTGTTGGAGATCGGTGCATGGCTAGCGGGCACTAAGCCGGTGCCAGGCGATAACGCCATGAAGCATTTGAAGCAGATAACTCGACTCGCCTTGTCCCCATTGCTCGGCGACAGACCCCTGCAGACACGATTGATGGCGAACTCGCTGAACTGGGCAGGTGAGCGCTGATGTCTGCGGTGAAAGGAATCGGCACTGATCTTGTTGAAATTACGCGGATTGCGGCGGCCATCGATAAACATGGCGAGCGGTTTGCGCGCCGCATACTGACTGAGCCCGAAAGCGCGCGGATCGGTTGTAGCGACCCCCGAGCGCTTGCCAAAGCGTTCGCCGCCAAGGAGGCTGTAGCAAAAGCCTTGGGTACCGGTTTTCAGCAAGGCATTGGTTGGCAGGATATCGAGGTATCCCGCAATGCTTTGGGTGCACCGGTAGTGACATTGTCGGGCGCGGCAGCTGCACGGATGCTTGAGCTGGGCGGGCGCGACGTACTGCTCAGTCTGTCAGACGAACACACACACGCCCTGGCCTTTGCCGTAATGACCTGAACGACGCGCGCTGCATCGTTATACTGCCGACCTCGGAGGCACGCCATGACTCATAACCCACCTGATTACCCGACTATTGAGGACACCATCGGTAATACGCCGTTGGTGCGACTGCAGCGTATTCCCGGGCAGACCAGCAACACCATTCTCGGGAAGCTTGAGGGCAACAATCCTGCGGGTTCGGTCAAGGATCGCCCGGCGATCAGCATGATCCGCGAGGCGGAGGCACGTGGCGCGATCAAGCCCGGTGACGTGTTGATTGAAGCGACCAGTGGCAACACGGGTATTGCACTGGCGATGGCGGCTGCGATTCGCGGCTACAAGCTCAAGCTGATCATGCCCGCGCACATGAGCAACGAGCGAAAGTGGGCAATGTCGGCTTATGGCGCTGAATTGATCGAAGTGAGTACCGAAGAGGGTATGGAGGGCGCCAGGGATCTCGCTTTGGCGATGGCCTCCCGCGGAGAAGGTGTTGTACTGAATCAGTTTGCCAACCCCGATAACCCCCTCGGGCACTTCCACACCACCGGCCCCGAGATTTGGCAACAGACCCAGGGGCGTATCACCCACTTCGTCAGCTCCATGGGGACGACTGGCACCATCATGGGCGTTTCTCGGTATCTAAAATCCCGGAATCCGGCGATACAGGTGATTGGGTTGCAGCCGTTGGAAGGATCGCAGATCCCCGGGATCCGTCGTTGGCCGGAGGCTTACATGCCCGAGATTTTCGAGCGGCAGCGAGTCGATCGCGTGATGGATATTTCCCAGCGCGAGGCTGAAGACATGATGCGTCGTTTGGCGCGAGAGGAAGGTATCTTTGCCGGTGTGTCGGCCGGCGGTGCCGTGGCGGCGGCAATGAAGATTTCCGCTGAGACCGAGAATGCCACTATCGTTGCGATTATCTGCGATCGTGGCGATCGGTACCTGTCGACCGGTGTTTTCGAAGAACCGGACGATTGAGCGGTGGTTGAAGTACGTAAACTCCCTAAAGCGGCGGAGCTGGATCCCGCCAGTCTGCACGATTGGCTGTGTGAGCTGACGGATCATCTCGACGAAGAACGTATCGATACGCTTTCTGCCGTGATCGAAATCGTTCGTGATCTTGAGCGTATTGATCCTGTAACCACCAGCGATTGGACGGGTGAAGCTGATCCGTTGATGGTCGGTTTGGAGATTTTGCACATTCTGGCAGAACTCCATCTGGACGTTGATGCGCTGGCTGCTGGGGTGATTTACCGTCCGGTCCGCGAGCAGCGCGTGGATCTCGATCTGATTCGTCGTTTAATGGGGGATCGGGTCGCGGATCTTGTTGACGGCGTGTTGCGGATGGCGGCGGTCAGTGAATTGCGTACCGCCAGTGACGCGCCCGTGCTCGGGCAGGCGACCGCACCGAATGTGAACATTCGCCGAATGCTGGTGGCGATGGTTGATGACGTGCGGATCGCCCTGATCAAGCTCGCCGAACGTACGGTGGTGATGCGAACGCTCAAGAACGCGCCGCCGGAACAGCGTCAGGCGATTGCTCAGGAAGTGTTCGATGTGTATGCGCCGTTGGCGCATCGACTGGGTATCGGGCACATCAAGTGGGAGTTGGAGGATCTCTCTTTCCGCTACCTGCGACCCGATGCTTACCACCGTATCGCCAAGTTGCTTGACGGCCGGCGCAAAGATCGCGACGTCTTTATTGACCGGGTGAAGCGCGATCTGGAGCGTGCGCTGAAAGATGCGGGTTTGCAGTTCGAATTGTCCGGCCGCGCCAAGCACATCTACAGCATTTGGCGGAAGATGCAGCGCAAAGGCATTGGCTTCTCGCAGGTTTATGACATTCGC
>JAZBOZ010000292.1:0-5538 GCA_036351405.1 Halieaceae bacterium | reverse complement strand
TTCCGACTGAACGTGTGCCTCAATCTGCTCTCGGGTGAACAAAATATCCCGCCACTGTTTATCACGATAAAGCTGGGTTTGATCCGCGAAGTGGTTTGATGCGGGGTCACCCGATTCAGAGTAAGACAGGATGGCCTGCGCTTTCGGGCCATTCTCGGTGAAGCCCAGCGTCATGATGAAGCTGGAACCGTGTATCACGTTGTATCCGGTCTCGGACAGCGATTCGCTGTCGCCAATGTAGCGATTGCTGCCCGTGAATACCGGCGTCTCATCATAGTGCTGTCCGCGACGGGTGCTGATCTGAAGATTGGCGATGCCTTCACGACGGTTGCCACCATGCACTGCGAACTTCTGGTCAGCGCGGTGCGCGGTTTGATGATGGCCGAGTGGGCTGTCCAGCGGAATGCCCGCCTCAGTCAGCAGGCGAGTAGCCTCTGCTAAACGATCGAGCGCGGTGTCGATATCCGCGAGGCCGTTCGGTGTTGTGCGTGGCTGTTTGGGGTCAAAAGGTGTGGCGAATAAGCCGCGCCCCAGATACGTATCAGTGTAGGGATAGCGGGTCAGCCACTCGCGAAACAGGACTGCGCCTTGCGAGTCGATATTGAACGACTGATCCCAGCTAGTCAGTACCTGACAGGCTTGTTCCAGATCAACAATATCGCCATCCAGTGTGCGTTTGGGGGCTTTTTCGCAAGCCGCCAGCAGTTCAGGCAGCAGAAGCCGCGCGGTCAAACTGTCGTTGCCAAACAGGGCGGCCTGAACTTCTTGAATCGAGAACTTGCCATCCTCGCCGGCGTAGCCGTAGGGGCTGTCAGGCCGGAGCAACTCCATATTCATCCGTGTGCGAACACTTCGTGGGGAGTCAGTTGGACCGTAGAGGGGTGAATACACCGCTGAGGGATTGGCGGGGTCGCTGAGCCAGTAGCTGTCATTGGCGTTGAAGACATAAGCATCGCTTTCAATCAATGGCCGGCGGTCAAAGGGTTCGGTGTTAGGGACAGGCGCATCGGTCTGACGCCAGTCGTTGATCGGCTGGCTGCCATCAAGGATCACCAACCCTTGAGCGAGGTAAAGCTGCTGTAGTTTCGGGTTGGTGGATACCTGCTGCTGCCATTGGGTGATGGCCTCATCGCGCAGCGCACCGACGGTCGAATTGTCGATATAGACCGCATGCCCATCGGCGCTGGTCGCGATGGTATTGACCCACGGCATGGCGTTGAAGCGCCGGTGCGCATCGATGAACTCGTCCATGCTCTTCGCCGTCGCCATCGCCTGCCACTGTGCGAGTGTCTGTTGGTTGTCCGCATTCGCGTCGCGCACCGCAAAGACGGTGTAAGGGTCCTCCGAGAGCCCGGGCAAATGAATCAGCGGGCCGTGATGTGAGAACCACATTGTGTGGGTCATCCTCTCGAGGCCCGACTCGCCCAGCACATCAACTTCGACCTCAACGGACTCCAAGTCGCGCCAGTTATCTTTCCACCGGTAGCGTTGGGGATTTTGCGGGTCGAGCGTGAGCTGATAGATGACCGTGCGCTTGGAGTTAGAGACGGTGTGAGACCAGCCAACCTGTTCATTGAAGCCAATCGCCACCCCTGGTGTGCCTACTAAGCCCACACCGTAGGCGTCGTAGGTGCCCGGGATCGTCAGATGCTTTTCCCAAAACCGGGCGATGCCGTACCAGGGGTAGTGGGGGTTGGCCAGCAACAGGCCACGACCATTTTCAGTGCGGGTCGTCCCCAGGGCCCACGCGTTGGAGCCCATGCCCTCAAGCCTGAGGTGGGTCAGCGTTTGATCCAGCAGTGCCTGTTCAAAGGCATCAGGCGTTGGAACTATCGAAGCCACAGCATCTTGCGGGCTCGGCAGGCCTGCGGCCAGTAAGGCGCCACCGACTCTGGGCAGCGTTTGCACCAGCGTTAGATACTGTGCCATGAATGCTTCAGGTGTTACCGGCTGAACCCATGAGGCTCCATCGCACCATGAGCCCACACTATCAGTGTGCGTCTCAAGGTAATGGTTGTATCCCGCCGCGTAGCCCTCTATCCATGACCTGATATCGGTATTCTGCGCAGCGAGGGCGCCTTTGGCTCTGGCCGGAATATCCAGCGCTTTTACCACGACATCTCGCGCCACATTGGCCTGCTTATCGCCGGGCCCAAACACGGCAGCGCTCTCGCCCCGTGACTGCAATAGCGCCAAGGCCATGTTGCAGACATGATCTTCTGCTGCGGCATAGGCCTCACCAAAACCCAGTGAACCCCAGGAGCCCGCGGTGATGTGGGGTACCCCGTAATCCGTGCGAATGATTTCAGCGCGATATCGCTCGCTGTCGACCGCTTGTGCGTCGGCAGCTTTGTCACCGCAGGCTGCGATGAGCACGCTACCGATCATCAGGAAGGGAAGTTTTAGATGCTTGAGTGGCGCTGTGTGGAGGTGCATGGTGGATCCTGTGGCTGGGTTATGGTTTTGTCGCGTCGGCTTGACTGTAGCGCGGGTGAGAGTGCGCGCGAAATCCGACCCCAAGGGATAATTCCAGACACGGGATTTTGCAAGTCCTTCCGCGCGATAGCAGTCAGTGTTTTTTGCTCAGAATCTGAGGCGGAACTTGCTCCTTATCATCGGTACCATAGCGATTAGATAGGGGTGTGCGTCGGCGTGCCTGATGCCGGTATGAGTGTGTTCAGCGGACACCACCCCAACATAAAAAACAACTGGGGAATAACGGGTGCAGATTAATCACAGTCATGTCGAAGATACCGCACGCCTGCTAAAGGATTATCAGACGCTAATCAACGCGCGGGTTGATGCGGAACAGCGCCAGCCTCTTTTCGATTTTGCGGCCGTGTATTTGCGGTTCTTCCCGATTGACGCCTGGGTTGGGCGCGAGCTCAGTGATCTCCATGGCTTTATACAGGGCCTGTGGTACTTCGTTCAGAAGGGTGTAAAGACCAAACCACGGATTGAAGTTTTCAACCCGAATATCGAAGAGCATGGCTGGATGTGCGGCCGCACTGTCATTACGGTGCTACAGCGCGATATGCCTTTCCTCGTTGACTCGATCCGCCTGGAGTTGAATCGTCGGGATGTGCCGATTCATGTCGTACAAAGTACGGTCATGGGGATGCAGCGTGATCGCGGTGGTCGTCTGCAACAGGTCATTCCTGCTCAGGAACTCAATGGTGACCGGAGCAAGGCAGAGGCCCTCATCTATGTCGAGGTCAATCTTCATGCCGAGGAGCAATTAGCCGGGCTACGCCGTTCGCTTGAGCACCTGCTCAAAGATATCGCTAACGTCGTTCGAGACTACGATCCTGTGGTAGCGAAATTGGATGACGCTCGTCAGAACCTCGAAGCTCATCGATCGATCGCCACCGAATCGATCTCGTTTCTCGAGTGGCTAAAGGACTCTCACTTCACCTTTCTCGGATACCGGGAATACGAGCTGGTGGCCAAAGGGCGCAGGAAGCTGGGCTTGCAGGAGCTGATCGATGAGCGACTGGGTATCTTTAAAAAGCTGGACAGCGTTGCGCCCGCCTGGAACGACATCAGTGCGAACGAGGGCATGAAGAACTTCCACAGCAGTGAGGATGTGGTGTTCTTCTCCAAATCATCGACGCGCTCCAATGTGCATCGCGGTGTTTATCCCGATTACATTGCGGTGAAGCGCTTCGACGAGAATGGCAAAGTTTGCGGTGAGGCACGCTTCCTGGGCTTGTTCACTTACAGCGTCATGAACATGTCGCCGATGCAGATCCCGCTACTGCGCAAGAAGGTCAATCGTCTGGTTGAACGCACGCAACTTGACACTCGAGGTTATTACGGAAAGAACCTCATACGGGAAATCGAAAACTTCCCCAAGGAAGAACTGTTCCAAAGTGATGACGACACGCTGTTTCATAACATTCGGGCGGTCGCTGCGATCAATGGTCGGCATGTTGTTCGGCTAATTATTCGCGAAGATCCTTTTGGTTCATTTGTTAACTGCATGGTTTACGTGCCTCGGGATCTCTATAACACCGAGGTCAGGCTGCGGATCCAGCGGGTCATCGGTGAGGCACTCGGCTCCAGTGAGTGCGATTCCACGACCTTCTTCTCTGAATCGACGCTCGCTCGCGCTCAGTTTGTCTTCCGCATCGAAGAGGATGTGAAACCCGAGATCGATGTCGATGCACTGGAAGAAACTATCCGCGACATCACCAATAACTGGGAATCGCATCTGCAGTTGGCGCTTGTCGAGCACTTTGGGGAATCCAAAGGCATCACCATGTATGAGCGCTATCGAGATGCGTTCTCGCAGGGCTATCAGGAATCTTTCGACGCGCGTTCTGCGGTGACTGATATCAACATGATTGAGCACCTGTCGAGCAACAATGGCATTGCCATGACGCTCTATCGACCGTTGGGTGCTGACGAAGGCGCGATGCGGTTTAAGGTCATGTACGAGAACGCGCCCCTCGAGTTGTCGACGGTGATCCCCATTTTGGAGAATCTGGGGCTGCGAGTACTTGCCGAGCATCCCTATCGGATCAATCAGCCCGGGGGCGGTGTGATTTGGATGCACGACTTCCGGCTGGCGTTTGGCTTGCCGGTTGCTGTGGACGTGCATGCCGTGCGCGGTTCTTTTGAGGAGGCCTTTGCCAATATTCTCAGCGGCGCTACCGAAAGTGATGGCTTCAACCGGCTGATATTGGGTGCTCGTCTCAACTGGCGTGAGGTGACGCTGCTGCGCGCTTACGCTAACTATATGAAGCAAATTGGCTTCAACACGACGCAGGACTTTATCGCCGATACGTTGGCTCAGCACCCCGATATCACGCGCAACCTGGTAGCGTTGTTCCGCACCAGTTTTGATCCGCGCGTGAATAAAGAGTCCGGGGATCAAGAGCGTCGAACCGAGCGCCTGCGCACCAAGATCATTAGCGCCCTCGACGACGTTGCGAACCTCAACGAGGATCTGACACTGCGTCGTTATCTGGATCTGATTAACGCGACGTTGCGCACCAACTATTTCCAGAAAAACTCAGACGGCAGCGATAAGTCCTACATCTCGATCAAATTTAGCCCCAGAGAGATCCCGGACATGCCGGCACCGCGGCCTATGTTCGAGATCTTCGTGTATTCCCCGAAGGTCGAGGGCGTGCATCTGCGAGGAGGCAAGGTGGCGCGAGGTGGCCTCCGCTGGTCGGATCGACTGCAGGACTATCGCACCGAGGTGCTGGGTCTGGTTAAAGCCCAGCAGGTCAAAAATGCGGTGATCGTGCCCGACGGCGCGAAGGGTGGCTTTGTACCCAAACAGCTCACCAAGACCATGAGCCGCGACGAGTATCAGGCCGAAGGTGTGGCCTGCTATCAGACTTTCATCCGTGGTTTGCTGGATGTCACTGACAATTTAGTGGATGGCGAAGTCATCACGCCCGAGAACGTGATCCCGAAAGATTGGCATGACCCCTATTTGGTGGTTGCTGCCGACCGTGGCACCGCGACCTTCTCCGATATCGCCAACGATATCGCGCTCGAATACAACTTCTGGTTGGGTGATGC
>JAZBOZ010000291.1:0-7588 GCA_036351405.1 Halieaceae bacterium | reverse complement strand
CATGGCGGCCTGTACCTCGGGAGAAACATCGACCTCAGCCTGCAATGCCGCGATCACGCCAGCGGCCTCCAGTCGGTCAATGGCGAGATTAAGCGCGGGGTCGACCAGCCAGAACAAGGTCGGGAACGGCTTGCCATCAACTACCGAGGCGACCCGGATCACCGACGGCTGCCCCGTGGCATCGAACACCGCTACATCACGCAAACCGCGCGGCGTCCGGCCGAGCAACTCTGCGACGCGGCCAGACCACTGCTCTACACGGCTCGCAGCCGCCTGTTCTTGAATCTCTCTCATCGGCATATTGTACCTGCTTAATTGACGCCCTCTTTCTATGAGCAGACAATGCAAAGCGTCAGGTGCCTGCAGGTCTACCGACCTGGGCAGGTTAAAAGGGAAGTCTGGTGGGATTTCATCCAATCCAGCGCTGCCCCCGCAACGGTGATCAGCTACGGCTGTCAGCCCGATACCTGCCTGACAACCCATTGATCACTGAAGAGCGGAGGGCTCCTTCAGGGATAGCGCGGCCTCATTGTGCGCGTTCTCCTTTCACCACCCCCAAGGGTGGTCCTCCGCGTCGCCTGTTCGATACCCGTAAGGAGGGTGCTGTGCGTCGCAAAATCCATATTGGCAATTTCGCTGCTTTACCGTTATTCGTCCTGACCGCCACCGCGCTTCCCGGCTTCGCAAACGCAAACGCAACCAATGATTCTAAGATCGAGGAAACCGTCATCGTAGCGTCGCGCATTCCTGTCGCGCGCGCGGAAACTGGCGTATCGATCAGTGTCGTTGACCGTCTCGCTATCGAGACGCTGGCCTACCCCGACATCGCCGATTTACTCGACACCCAAGTGGGTGTCAGCGTCAGCCAGAATGGCGGTTTCGGCGGGGCATCCAGCGTAAGGATTCGCGGCGAGGAAGGATTTCGCACTCGGATCGTGCTGGATGGCATCGACATCGCGGACCCCTCATCGCCCCAGATCAGTCCGCGATTTGAGCATCTTTTGACAGCAGGCATCGACCGCGTGGAGATTCTGCGAGGACCGCAGGGCCTGCTTTGGGGAGCAGATGCCGGCGGCGTCGTGAGCATAAGCTCTGCAATGCCCGACCAAGGTAGCGACCTGCGATTGCGCGCTGAAACCGGCGCGAGGGGTTATCAGCAGCTCTCTGCGAATGGCAGTGTCGGCGGCAGTCTGGGCGGCATCAGCGCGCACCTGGCACGCCTGGAGACGAATGGCTTCAATGCACGGAGTGACGATGTCGGCCCCGGTGCTGACGATGACGGTTATCGCAATACCAGCGGTCATGTGACCGGACGACTGCGGCTGTCTGACCAGATCCATGTGTCTGCGACCCTTCATGACATCGACGGAGAAAATGACTACGACGGCTGCTTCGACGCGGGCTTTAACAGCAGTAACCGCTGTATCGATGAATACCGGCAGCGTGCCTGGCGGGTTGCGGCGGGTCTCGATACCCAGACGTCGCAACATGAGCTTGCGGTCAGTGTCAGTAACACCGAGCGGGATTTTTTGACCGACAACAGCGTGACTTACGCCACCGAGGGTCGCACCGAGCAGGCCAATCTGATGGGCAGTTGGCAACTGCCCGCCGCCCTTCGCTGGACCTACGGCATTGAGGCGACTGAACAATCCTTCGCCGACGGCTTCAACGACGGCCAACGCAACAACGCGGGCATCTACACCGAGCTACTGCACAGCCGCGAATCCCTGTCTCTATCGGCAGGTGTTCGCCACGATGACAACGAAGATTTCGGCGAATTCACTTCCTGGCGAGCAACGGGTCGCTACGCCATCGATGTTAGGGGCCGACGGCTCACGCTGCGCGCGGCCGCAGGCACCGGATTCCGCGCACCGAGCCTTTATGAGATCGCCTACAACGTCGGTCCATCGGGGTTCTCCCCGGCGGCCGATCAACCGCTGGACGCAGAGACCAGTCGCGGCTGGGAACTCGCCGCAGCGATTGGCGACGACACCTTCAATATCGAACTGGTGGCTTTTCAGCAGACTATCGAAGACGAAATATTCTTTGATCTGGCTAACTTCAGCGGCTACCTGCAGCGTGGCGGACAGTCAGAATCCCGCGGCCTGGAGGCCGTTGGTCGTATGACACTGAGTGAGCACTGGTCTATTGAGGCCAACGCCATGCTCAACCGCACCGAAGACGACCATGGCCAGCAACGCCCTTACCGACCCGAGTACACCGCGCGTACGACATTGTTGTGGCAGAGCAACCAATGGTCTGGTCAGGTGACAGCACGGGGCGCGTGGAACGCCGTGGATACCGTTGCAGCACCGCTGGAAGACTATGTTTTGCTGGATGCCGTGTTGACCACAGCGCTCACGGACGCGCTGCGACTATCAATGCGTGTTGAGAATCTCACCGACACCGACTACCAACAGGTAACCCCTTTCAACACGCCGGGCCGTGCGGGTTACATTGCCATCGACTACGGAATCTAACCCTCATGACCCAAGACAAAGCGCAACGGCACAAAGCCGCAATGGAAAAACAAAAGGCTGCGGTTGACAGCGCCATCGCTGCAGCAGACACCGAACGCGGGGTAGCTGTGCTCCTCACCGGTGATGGTAAAGGCAAAACCAGCTCAGCCTTTGGCATGGTGATGCGCGCGCTCGGCTACGGGCAGCGTGTCGGCGTTGTGCAATTCATTAAAGGCGAGCAGTTATCTGGAGAGGAAATCTACCTGCGGGAGCGCTGTCCGGACGTGGATTTCTATCAGATGGGCACTGGGTTCACTTGGGATACGCAGGATCGCGCCGCGGATATCGCGGCCGCAGTGACCACCTGGGAGCAAGCACAGCGCATGCTCGCAGACGCCAGCCTCGACCTGGTTGTGCTCGATGAGCTGACCTACATGCTGGCCTTTAAATATCTCGATGAATCGATGGTGCTCTCAGCGATCGCCAACCGCCCAGCCGAACAAAGTGTTGTGGTGACCGGGCGGGGTGGTGGCAGCGGACTGCGCGACATCATGGACACGGTGTCAGAAGTGAAAGACATCAAACACGCTTACCGCGCTGGCATTAAAGCCCGGCGTGGGGTGGATTTCTGAAGTGACCAGCAACACTCGCGAACCCTGGGAGCTAAAGCCGCGCACTTTCACGGCCTACAAACTCTTCAACTCACTGTTCACAGGGCTCTCGGTCGGCGCCGTGTTCACGCTTTACTCCCCCCTGGATCCTGAGATTTTTTCTGCAGGCGGTATTGGCTTGGCCGTGGGCATGCTACTGATCGCCACCCAGTATCACCGGTTGCTCAATATCCGCTGGTTTTTCGCGATATCGATGCTGGTTGAACTACTGATGTTGCTTGCTGTGCTGGTCATCTTGCAATTCAGAATCACCGAACCCACAGCCCTCGCTGTATACATCGGCTATCAGATCACCTTTGTGTTTGGGGGCTATCTGGTGCGCTGTGAAACGCTGCTCATCGCAGACGATCGGTGGCTGGCCCGCATCGACATCGCGAAACAGACCGGTTATCTCATTGGCATGGCGGGGGCCTGGCTGCTTTACCGAGCGATGGAGAACAACTTCGGCATTGCCGACAAGACCGACCAGGTGATTCGCCTGCACGGATGGCTGGCGGCTAACGAGATTGTGGTGGTGTTGTTGCTGTGGAAGGCGTTCGGTCGCCAGCGGCTAGAACGCGCACCGGCGACCGATCAGGCATAGGTTAAGCCTGCCCGCGAGACAGATTAATCCAGCAAGTCCGGCTGCTCGCTCATGATGACATCGAACAGCGGTTGTGCGCTGAACCAGCCCGCAAGCGTGGAACCCACCTGGCCGGCCGTGTGCTTGGCCATCTCGGCGGGAATCGGCTTCGGTGTACCGGCGGCCTCTGCCAACAGTTGCGCCTGACAGCTGCGTTCCATCGTCACATACCACCAGGCAGCCTCTTCGACCGACTGACCCACTGTGAGATGCCCGTGGTTTTGCATAATGATGGCCTTTTTGTCGCCCAAGACCTGCGCGAGCCGCTCACCTTCATTCATGTCCACTACCACGCCGGTGTAATCATCCAGCAGCGCGTGATCGTCATAAAAAGCACAGGCGTCCTGCGTGAGCGGATCGAGCAAGCGACCCAGTGATGACCAGGACTTGCCGTAGACCGAGTGTGCGTGCGCTGCCGCCATCACATCGGGGCGCGCCGCGTGAATATGGCCATGAATCGTGAAGGCCGCGCCATTGAGCAGGCCCTCGCCCTCCACGATCTCACCGTCGTGATTGACGCGAATGAGGTCGGAGACGCGCATCATCTTGAACGAGCGCCCCATCGGGTTAACCCAAAACGTCTCGGGGTCGATGGGATCCCGGACAGTGATGTGCCCCGCTACACCCTCATCGAAACCAAAGCGACCAAAGATGCGCAGCGCAGCAGCAAGGCGCTGTTTACGGAACAATTGTTCCTGTTCAGGATTGCGCCCTTCATCAGATTGCAACGTACTCATATCGGGCGCGTTCATCACCAGATTGTTGACCGCCTCGTTCATGTTCCCTCCCAGCCGTTGAGTGCTTTCATACTTATTGTCCGCGGCGCCGGTGGTATGCCCATGGGGCCCCGCTCGCGGTTAAAATAGGCGCAACCGCAGTCAAAGGCTAGCACTGTTGGCAGTGCTAAACGTTTTCCGACTATTGTGCTTGGTTTTTTAGTTGACTAAAATAGTCGGGAAATTGAGCAGCGTGGTTCGCCGCGGTCGTTAGTCGCATTTTGACGCCAGCGACCTGCGATGCATGGGCCACTGGGCCATTGCCATGTTCAAACCCCATTTCTCCGGGCGTTGCCCCGGATCAGAGAGGTCAGCACACCATGTCTCAAGAGGTCATCGACGAACGTATCGGCAAAGAATATGCCGCCGGGTTTGTCACCGACATCGAGTCCGACACCCTGCCCCCCGGGTTGGATGAGGATGTGATCCGCTTTATCTCTGCCAAAAAGAACGAACCCGAATGGTTGTTGGAATGGCGACTCGAGGCCTTCCGCACTTGGCAAACGATGGCCACCCCCGAGTGGGCGCACGTTAATTACCCACCGATTGATTACAACGCTATCTCCTATTTTTCAGCGCCCAAAAGCTTTGAAGATAAGCCAAAAAGTCTCGACGAGGTGGACCCGGAACTGCTGCGTGTTTACGAGAAGCTGGGGATCCCGCTGCACGAGCAAGAAATGCTCGCAGGTGTCGCCGTCGATGCAGTATTCGACTCCGTCTCGGTCACCACGACCTTCCGTGCAAAACTCGCCGAAGCCGGCGTCATATTCTGCTCCATCTCCGAGGCGGTTCATGAATATCCGGACCTGGTACGTCGCTACTTGGGATCCGTTGTGCCTCGCGCGGACAATTTCTACGCTGCACTGAACAGCGCCGTATTCACCGACGGCTCCTTTGTGTACATCCCGAAGGGCGTCCGCTGTCCGATGGAGCTCTCTACCTATTTCCGAATTAATGAAGCGAATACCGGCCAATTTGAGCGCACGCTGATCGTCGCCGACGAAGGCAGTCACGTCAGTTATCTCGAGGGTTGCACAGCACCGATGCGCGATGAGAACCAGTTGCACGCAGCCGTCGTTGAGCTGGTGGCGCTGGACAATGCTGAAATCAAATATTCGACGGTACAAAACTGGTATCCCGGTGATGAAAACGGCAAAGGCGGGATCTACAACTTTGTGACCAAGCGTGGCGTTGCCGACACCAATGCCAAGATCTCATGGACCCAGGTAGAGACCGGCTCGGCCGTCACCTGGAAGTACCCCAGCTGCATCCTTCGTGGTGATAACAGCGTTGGCGAGTTCTACTCGGTAGCGCTCACCAACAACATGCAACAGGCGGACACGGGCACCAAGATGATCCATCTGGGTCGCAATACGCGGTCTACCATCATCTCAAAAGGGATCTCTGCCGGGCGCAGCTCCAACGCGTACCGCGGCTTGGTCCGCATGAGCCCCAAAGCGGAAGGCGCGCGCAATTACACCCAGTGCGATTCGCTGCTGATTGGCGATCAGTGTGCCGCCCACACCTTTCCATATATTGAGAGCCGTAATCCCTCGGCCGTTATTGAACACGAGGCGACTACCTCCAAGGTCAGCGACGACCAGCTATTCCTCTGTCAACAGCGCGGGCTGGATGCTGAGGCAGCGGTCTCGATGATCGTCAACGGTTTCTGCAAAGAGGTGTTCCGGCAGCTGCCGATGGAGTTTGCCGTCGAGGCCGGAAAGCTGCTTGAGGTCAGTCTCGAAGGGTCTGTTGGCTGACAAACCATTTATCAACGCGGTGCACAGCGCGACCGCAGCGTGGAGTTCTGAACAATGTTGATTATCGATAACCTGCACGCCCGCGTGGAGGGCAAAGACATCCTCAAGGGACTGTCACTCTCGATTGCGCCGGGAGAAGTGCACGCCATCATGGGCCCGAACGGCTCGGGCAAAAGCACGCTGGGTAATATCCTGGCAGGCAACGACAACTATGAAGTGACCGCCGGCAGCGTCACCTTTAAAGGCGAGGATTTGCTCGCCATGGAGACCGAAGAGCGTGCCCGCGCAGGGGTATTTCTTGCGTTTCAGTACCCGGTGGAAATTCCCGGCGTGAGCAACATGGAATTCCTCAAGGCGAGCGTTGATGCCGTCCGTGAGCATCAGGGACTTGAGGCGCTGGACTCGGTAACCTTTATGAAGCGGGCTCGTGAGGCCAGCAAAGTCGCGGGGCTTGATCAAGCCTTCCTTAAGCGCGGCGTTAACGAGGGTTTTTCGGGGGGTGAGAAAAAGCGCAACGAACTCCTGCAAATGCTGCTGTTGGAACCCAGTCTGGCGGTCATGGATGAAACCGATAGCGGTCTTGACATCGACGCGCTGCAAATCGTTGCCGAGGGCGTGAACAGCATGCGCCACGAGTCGCGCAGCTTTATCCTCGTCACTCACTATCAGCGTTTGCTCAACTACATTCAGCCCGACCACGTTCACGTGCTCGCGGGTGGTCGTATCGTGCGCTCCGGTGACGCTTCACTCGCGGCCGAGCTTGAGAGCAAAGGCTATGCGTGGCTGGAGGATGAGGTCGCCTGATGTCCTTGAATATTGATCAAGCGCTACAGTCAGCGGGCGGTAAAACACCCGACTGGCTGGTCGAGCAGCGTGACGCAGCTTGCAATGACTGGGCGGCCACCGTTCTGCCCAGCCGCAAAACCGAACAGTGGAAATACCCCAGTATCAAGCCACTGCAGCAGACGTTCACAACTGCGCCTGTCGCTTCGCCCAGCCAAGCCGAGCTCGAGAATTTGGTGCCGGACCTCGGCGGCCTGCGTCTGGTGTTCGCTAACGGGCATTGGCTGAGTGAATTGTCGTCTTCACCGGAAGCCCTTGCTATCGAGGGGTTGACGCTGGTCCGCTTCAGCGAGGCTACAGCGGAACAATCCGACCGGATTACAGCAGCCTTGGGGCGCGCTACTCCCGACCAAGGCCATCCGTTTTTACCCCTCAATCTGGCGGCATTGGATAACGGCGTCTTTATCGAAGTCGCCGATGGCGTGAGTATCCACGCACCCATCCAGGTGGTATCACT
>JAZBOZ010000290.1:0-8218 GCA_036351405.1 Halieaceae bacterium | reverse complement strand
TGACCCAGTCCTGTTACGCAACGCGGCAGTCACTTTGCAGGCGGCCCATGGCGACCGGCAACTTGTCCAGCGATGGTTTGACGACACAGGCCTTATTGTTGCCTACCCGCTGATTGATAGCCCTCCCATGCGCACGGGCCTTGTCATGATCATGGAGGACGCCACCGAAGCGGCGGCGACCTCGGCGTCGCATCGAGTGCTGGATATTTTCCGCAATCTTGGCGAGGTGCTGGACAACGCGCAGCGGGATGAATTGACCGGTTTGCTCAACCGCAAGACGTTCGATGAAAATATGCAGCGTGTTATTGCAAGGAGCATCGCCTACTCGAAACGTGAACGCCGGGAAGAGCGCAGGAGCGACGCGTTTCTCGAGAGCGCAACGCAGCCACCCGTTCACCATCACATCGCCATGGTCGACATCGACCACTTCAAATCCATCAACGACCAGTTTGGTCACTTGGTGGGTGACGAGGTGATTCTCGCTGTCGCAAACCAATTGCGGGAATGTATCCGTGATACCGATCTGATTTACCGCTTTGGTGGCGAGGAGTTTGTGATCATCCTGACCGGCGTCGATCGATCGGGCGCCTCCAGTGCGCTGGAGCGCTTGCGTCAGACCATGGCGGAGGCTCACTTCCCGCGAGCCGACCGCGTCACTATCAGCTATGGCATGGCCGAGGTGCAGCCTGGTGTGCAGGCGCACCAATTGCTTGATCGGGCCGACTCTGCGCTCTACTACGCCAAGCAGCACGGACGAAACCAAGGCCACTACTATGAGGCGTTGGTAGACGCGGGCAGGCTTACGCCGTTAGCCGACCAAATCGGTGAAGTTGAACTCTTTTGAATCCCCGTGAGGAATCCTAGTGCGTAACGGGAGGCGCTACTCCCACTCCATGGCCTCGAACACGCGACCCGCGTTTTTCCCTGCCAGCTGATCAGCTGCCTCCAAATGCATGTACTGGCTCTGATCGATTTCGTAGGCATCGGCCAGTGAACCGCCCGCATCGAGAATTTTCGCGACTTCCGCGCGGAGGTACTCGAGATAGCCGCGGGTGAACTCATCCACAGCTGCAAAATCCGTGGGGCTGCCATGGCCGGGGACAATCACCCGATCTTTGGCCAACGGGGTGAACACCTCGCGCCAGGTCTCAAGCCACGCTTTGGTATCTGTGTCAGGGAAAACCGGGAGCATGCGCTCATGAAAAGCGATGTCACCCGCAATCACGACGTCCCGCTCGGGGATTAAAACGGTGATATCACCCGGCGAATGTGCAGGCCCGAGATACATCAAGCGCGCGGTGACACCACCCAGATCGAGCACCATTTCGTCATCAAAAGTCTGATCAACCGGGACGACTTCCGTGCCCGCCAACTGCTCCTTCAACGTATCCTGTAGTCGGGCAATGCCGTTAGCGACGTGGGCGTCTATTTCCTCAACGGCATCAACGTGCGCGATAACGGTCGCGCCCAGGGCTTGCCAATAGCCATTCCCCGCCGCGGCATGGGTTTGCCCATTCTCATCAACAACGTACTTAACAGGCAGGTCAGTGAGCTTTTTGATCTCGTCGTGCAGGGCTGCTGCAAGGCGATTCGAGGTGCCGCCATTGATCACCAATACCGCCTCCTCGCCAATAACAAATGAAAGATTGTTGTTGTGGCCGGCATTCTCGTAGCTGTAGTAGCCGAGTTTGCCAATGGCCGAGTAAACCCCCTCGGCGACTTTGACGGGCTTGTCGTACAACAGGGATTCCGGGTACTTGTCTTCGGGTGTCTCCGCGTTTGCGGAAAACGGGAACAAGGCGGCAAACAACAACGTAGAGATGCTCATCAATCGCATGATGCTGAAACCTAAAGTTTGAATGACAGTGGCCGAATGATAACGCGATTCCCCGCTTCTACCGCTACCGGCGACATCGCGCCTGCATCAGATATCATAGGGTTCAATACATGAGACCCTGAAGCGACGCGCGCCCGGCGCTGTGGAGCGAATCAATCTCGCGCCCTGCGCCCTGCCACGGGCCGGATAGTCACCAAGAGCCACGACAAGGCCAAGTCATCGATGAGTAAACTGTTTTTCCGTTATGGCGCCATGAACAGTGGCAAAAGCACCGCACTGCTACAGGTCGCTCACAACTATGAGGAGCGCGGCCAGCGGGTGCTGCTGATTAAGCCAGCTGTTGATACCAAGGGAGACCATCACATTGTCTCCCGCCTAGGCGTCTCGCGGCTCGCAGATATCGTGCTTGGGCCAGAAGACAGCCTGAAAGACGCACTGAAAAAGCAATTGATCTCCAGAGACACTACGGTCAAGGCCATCGACTGCTTGCTTATCGACGAAGCCCAATTTCTTGCACCGGAGCAGGTCGAAGAAGCCCTCGAAATTGCCGTACGTACCGGCGTACCCGTCATTGCCTACGGCATTCGCACCGATTTTCGGACACGCAGCTTCCCGGGTAGCCAAAGACTCATGGAGATCGCCCACAAACTGGAGGAGCTGAAAACCATTTGCCGCTGCGGCAGCAAAGCGATTTTCAACGCCCGGCTCACGAACGGCGGTATCGCCATTGATGGCGAGCAGATCATGATCGATGAGCAAGAGGCTCGCTACGAAGCACTCTGCGCAAGTTGTTATCTCGATCAGCGGGCCGCGCTTGACCACGGGCAGCTGGATATTCTCGATGAGCAAGTGGGAACCCAGCCGTGACGCTCACGGTGCGACTAAGCGCAGGCCTAATGACGCAGGCCAATGACAGGAACGCGAAATGGACCCGTTAAGCCAGGGTGCATTGGGCGCAGCACTCCCGCAGAGCGTTGCCAAAAGTCAGCGGGTCGGTCTCGCCATGCTCTGTGGTTTTGCCGGCGGTATGGCGCCTGATCTCGACGTATTGATTCGCTCGAGCGAGGATCCTCTGCTGTTCCTTGAATACCACCGCCAATTCACCCACTCGCTGCTGTTCATACCCTTCGGCGGGCTGCTGGTAGCCTGCGCGTTGTGGCTAGTCTTTGGGCAACAGCGGCAATGGTCTTTCAAGGCAGTACTCGTGTTTTGCACGCTCGGCTATGCCACACATGCACTGCTGGATGCGTGCACTACCTATGGCACTCAGCTGCTGTGGCCCTTCAGTAACGCGCGTTTCGCCTGGAACAACGTCTCGATCATCGACCCGCTCTTGACCCTGCCACTGCTCGCTGGAGTCATAGCTTCAAGGGTTTGGCGCTCCGTCACTCTCGCGCGCATCGGGTTCTGCTACGCGATCGTCTACTTGATGCTTGGTGTGGTTGCCCGAGATTCGGCAGAGACGGTTGGGGCGTCGCTGGCAGCATCCCGTGGTCACCATTCGGTTGAGGTGAGCGCCAAGCCGAGCTTCGCCAATCTGTTGGTATGGAAAACGGTTTACCGTGCCGAGGGCCGTTTTTACGTGGATGCGGTTCGAATCGGCTTCAACCCCGACATCTACCCGGGGGAATCGATTCCGGTGCTTGATCTGGCAAGAGATTTGCCGTGGTTAAAACCCGGCAGCCAGCATGCTATGGATATAGAGCGGTTCCGCTGGTTCAGCATGGATCATCTGGCTTTGGATCCCACGAGTCCCCGGCGGGTCATTGATGTTCGTTATTCGTTGTTGCCCAACCAAATCAAGCCACTCTGGGGTATCGAGTTGAATCCTTTGCGCCAACATCAGCACGTGGGCTATGTCACCACGCGAGATGTTCGCGATGATGCACTGGGCACACTCTGGACCATGCTGCGGGGAAAGCGACTGACGGATGATATTGCGGAGAATGAGGCGCCAGATATGCCGTTGCCGGCGCTGACGACCAACTGACTGACGTGATCCAATGAACGACACCCTATTCGCCATCGATCAACACTGGCATCAAATGCGTGCCGAGCAAATGATGAGCCGCTTACTGGCGAGGCAGCAAGAAGCCCGCCGGCGGCGTAAGGATGCTGATGATTCTCTCGCGACACGCATTGCAACAACGTGGAATCTGGCGGTCGCGGATGTCGTCCGGGTGGTTGAAGTCATCAAGACGTTCGGCCATTCCGATACCGCGAGTCACTATCGATCGAAAGGTGGCGAGCCTGAAGTACTGGCCATCAATATGGATCACTGCGAGGTGTTCCACGCGGGCGGCGAGTTTCCGGAATACGCGAGTTTTGCTGATGACCCAGTCATCGGCAGCCGCTGGATCGCGCACCCCGATGATGCGCTGCTAATGACACTGGGGCATGAGTTGGCGCATCACGTAGCGACGTTAATCAGTGCGGCAACCGGCGAGTCCATCCAGCCACATGGTGCTGTTTTCCAGGCCGCTTATCGGCTGATCAGGGAGCACGGCGTCAACCCCATGCTTGACGAGAATGGCTCGCCTGATTCCCAGCGCCAGCGCACCCGTCACGAATTACGATTACGACGCAAGCTGCAGGCGCTGAAGCGCATGGCCGAGGATGATCGCAGTAATCGCAATGAGGCCGAGCGAGCGGTCGCACAACTTACCCACCTGATGCAAAAGCACGGCATTGATGACCTGCATGCACTTGAGCAGCGGTCTGCGCACTTCGTCGAACGTTACGTCCCCGTTTTCAGCCGTGGGAACTTCAAGCCGCTGCTACACATTTGTTTCGACGTCGCGCGATTTTGTGGCGTGGAGGCGCTGATTCACAGCACCAAATGGTTGAATGGCACGCTTCGCGGGGATTGGCGCAGCCCTCCGGCACAGTGCATCGGCTATTTCGGAGCTCCCCAGGATGTCGACATGGCGGTGTATCTCAGTGAACTGATCGAAGATGCCTTACAGCGAGAGCTCGCCAGTTATCGGCAATCGGACGGATATCAGCGGGAGAGAGCGCGTGGACGTCACCCCGGAACGCTCAATGCGTCATTTCGACAGGGATATCTGGATACACTGAAAAACAGATTGCGTGCGGCGAGAGAGACGGTGGAAAAAAACTGGCAGGCAGAGCAACCCAAAGCCTCATCGATTATGGTTCGGCACAACGCGGCGCTGCAGGCCGCTTTGCAAGATCGTTACCCGCGTGTGGGCACTGCCCGACAACGCACTAACGGCAGCGCCCGCTCTCGATCAGCACGGCACGCAGCGAGCAGCGCCGCTCAACGATTCAATCTCAACCGCCCGGTACACGCGCGCCGCACGCCGCTGTTGACCAGTGACTCTTAGGATATGCTGTTGCGCAATTTTCTACGGGTCGCGATGCGGAATAAAAGACACGCGGCGGTTTGTTGTTTGCTTGGGCTATTTGGCATCAGCACGCAACCCGCAGTGGCGCAGTCTTTCGATGCGCTGCAATTTTGGGAATCCCCAGTCAATGATGCATTGACGCAAAAAGTCACCAAGCAGATCGCTCAAGACGGCAGTGGTGCGATGTGGTTCGTCACACTGGAGGGGCTCAGCCGTTACAACGGCCACTCGGTGATGAATTTCCCAACGGCCACCGCCTTGGGCGGTGGCTCAATTAAAGGCATCGATATCGACCCCGACGGTCAGCTCTGGGTCGTCACCAATCAGCGCTTGTTGTACTTTGATCAGACAACGAAAACGTTCTCGGCGGTGAAAAACCTGCCTGTCGGCATAGAGTTGTTCAGCGTCGCCGCTGATCGGGAGGGCAACATCTGGCTCGGCGAACGCGGCAACGTGGGTGCTTATGATCCCCAGACCCACTGGTACCAGCGATTCGAAGGAAAAGAGCCGTTACCCAGCGACGCACCCGTGGTGGACATTCTGTTCGACGGCAGTGACCGACTCTTCGCACTGCTTGAGGGTCACGGCTTATTCGAGCTGCTTGAGCAAACAACACCTAAAAAGCTGGTATCCACTGAAGACGCCGGTGGTGCCGAGCTTTGGATGGTCGAGCAAGTCGGCAGCGCGCTCTGGATAGCGACGCAAGGTGCGGGGGTCATCACCGTTGATCTTGAAACCGGAAAGCTCGGGCGGATTGTTGAGGGAAAAGACAAAGGACTGCCTTCCGATGTGGTGTATCACATCGTGGCGGACAGTCATGGCGTTTGGGTGAGTACTGCGGGTGGGTTGGCTTTAGTCAACTCGAATCTCGCGACCGTCCGCATATATGACAACACCAACAGCGCACTACCTGAGAACTGGCTTCTTTATTCATATACAGGAATGGATGGTTCTTTGTGGGTTGCGACTAATCACGGCTTATTCCAAGGCAAAATGCCACTCATTCAAGATCTCAACGACTCAGGACACAAATTGGACTCTGCCGATATCAATGCAATCCATGTCACCAGTACCGGTGAATATTGGATTGGTACAGATACTGGCCTCCACCACCGCCCATCAGGCGCCACCCACTTCTCCACTATCAACAGTCAAACGCACCCCGTGCTCAAGGACGACATCATCATGTCCCTGGCGCATCAGAAGGACATGCTTTGGGTCGGAACTTTTGACGGGGGACTTTATCGATATTGGCCCGAGCAAGATTCGATGTCGGCAATCCCGGTTGATCCGGAAAGTCCTCATGCGCTGCATGCCAGTGGCATCACTGCACTGCTGGTGCACAGCAGCGGAGAACTCATCGCCGCGACGTATGGCGGCGGTATATCGATCATCAACGCAGCTGGTGACGTGATTCGGAGCATTGATCTACCCGGCCGGTCTGGCGGCACCGAAAACGCCTTTACGCTGCTTGAAGATCATGACAGAAGTGTCCTTATCGGCACCGCAGCGGGCCTTGCACGATTAAGCGACGACTTGCAGACAGTGTCCTGGATTCAGTTCGATGAGCAGCCCCAGCAAGACAATCTTCCCGGGACGACGATTGCCGAGATCAAATTTCCCGTGTGGGAGCTGACCCACGGACAAGAAGGGGACCTATGGCTCGGCACCTACGACCACGGTCTACTGCGCTGGCATCGTGATGCGGATGGAAAAACCCAGGGATTAAAAGACCTCAGCGACGTGATCGAGCTACCCAGCCGCACCACGCTCGGCATTCATTTCAGCACTTCTGACACGCTTTGGGTCTCCCACAACCATGGTCTTACACGAGTCAACACCGAGAATTTAGCCAGCGAGCACTTCGGCTCGGGCTTCGGGGATAAATCCATCAACTTCAATATGGGTGCCTCTTACAAAGCGGACGATGGCACGATCTACTTCGGTAGTGACCGAGGCGTCAAAGTACTCACTCCATACGCCGACCGTTTCGAGAAACCGGCTATCAAAATCGGTATTGATGCCGTCACCGTCATGGGAGAGCCGATAGCAATCCCGAGCAACCAGCACATCATAAAACTACCGTTGGGTTACAACGATACACTGACCAGCATCGAGTTTTTCTCCACCGACTTTACCGAACCCAGAAACAATGCGTATGCCTATCGCCTGCGTGGCCTTGATGATCAATGGATGCAGTTGGGCAACGGCCACACCATCAATCTCAACCGCCTTCCCGCAGGTCAGTACCAACTGGAGATTGCGGTCAAAGACAGCGCTGGCAATTGGCACTACGACGCAAGAAGCATTGAACTGACCGTTGAACCGCCGTGGTGGGGGTCTATCCTGGCGTATGCTGTTTACTCGCTATGCCTGACCTTGCTCGTGCGCTTTTACTTTTGGGTCCGTCGCAATCATGAGCTCGCCCAGCGATACCAGGCACTCGAGATTGCTTTGCATCCTGGGGGAGAGCCGGAGCCACAGCTCATCATTCCAGAGCATCCGGTCACAAAAACCCTGCCAGCGCCCAATCTTGCGCAGTTAAATCACCTCAAAACGCGCGAGGAGAACCCGTAGCCGCTTCGATACGGACGCGGTCTACGATGGCTTGCACTTCAGAGACTTCCTCAATGAGCTGCGCGAATCGCACGGTGCGATTCCGGTAATCCAGGATTGCGGGCAACACCGGCACCTGCGCTGCCGCGGCAATGCGGGCAAAACCGGTCTTGAATTCGGTGGCGCCGCCTCTCGTGCCTTCAGGCGTGATACCCAGGACCAGCTTCGACTGCTCGCTAAACCGGTCCTGCATCTGCCCAACCAGGCCCTGCGCACTGCGACGATCAACCGGGATTCCGCCGAAATAGCGCAGCAACCCACCGAGCGGGAACCAAAACAGCGAGTGCTTCATCATGAATACGGCACGCAACCCCAGCCCCCACAGCACCGCCAGCGTGAGAATGAAATCCATATTCGAGCTATGGGGCACCAAAGCCACCACCATTTTCGACCGATT
>JAZBOZ010000289.1:0-9476 GCA_036351405.1 Halieaceae bacterium | reverse complement strand
CCATGCATCGCGCCAAAAATATGCGGGTCAGTCTGGTACATTAAATCCGCCATTAAAGGCGCTGCCGTGGCACTGGCAGCTTTGATAACGACCCCATCGGCCGAAGGCTTTGACATGATGAAACACCCTCCCAATACGAGGTGGTATCGGCTCGCTGAGGCCCACGGATTCGCTACACTTACACCGCTGACAATCGATACCGGATCACTATGCGCCAGCCAACCAGTGCTGACAAGCAATCACACCGCTCTGACGGCCCTCCAAGGGCTGAAGTGATTCGAACGCGGAACGGTGCGATGACCCATGCTGACGACACCAGGATGTCGAGGTCATTTTCGTTTGCGCATTTCACCGCGGACCCGGCCCAAAATACGCTGCTCAATGAAGAGACTGATGTAACAGAACGTGTAGAGCCCAGGACCATGCAGGTGCTCGTTTTACTGGCCGCCAATAGTGGGGAAGTCGTAAACCGCGAGGCATTTGCAGACATCGTTTGGGCAGGCCGTCGCGTGGTTTCAGACAGCTTGAGTCAATGTATTTCTGAGTTGAGAACGCTCCTCGGCGACAACGCTCGCAATCCCGAATATATCCGCACCGTTCCAAAGCGCGGCTATGCGTTTCTTCAAACGGTCACTTGGGACGAGCCGAAGGTCTCGAACAATCCCCCTGAGGCATTTCGGCCTCAGTCCGAAGAGCTGCCTAAGGTTAGGAGAATACCAAGATGGATTATCCTATCGATTGTGGGTGTTCTCATCGCCGGCGGCATGACTGTGCGTCACTTCGCGGATAGTCAACCTGCAGACATGGCCGCCAATCAGCCAATACCTGCAATCGAGTCACTACTGACACTCGATCATGCAGGTCCTGCGAGCTTATCTTGGCCACTAGGTCAGCAGAGTAACAACCGCATCATTATCGAACGAAACTGGCTGAGTGACTCCCGTTTAGGTATTGAGATCCGCGACGACACAGACACGGTTGTTTGGCGCACTGAACGCCCGTTTCAGACGTCAGACGATCGCGATGCGCTGCGCGCAGAACTGAGCGCCGTGCTGGCGCTGATCAAGTCGCAACAAAGCGGTTCGGTACTCAACAACTTGCCCGGCACTGAAGCCCGGCAGTATCGACTGGCGCGGCATCATTTAGACCGACGAACACCGGAAGATCTTGATGTCGCGGAAGCGTACCTGGAGAAAGTCCTCGCCCATAACCCGGACTACGTCGATGCAGTGTTACTGAAGGCCGAAATTTATCGAGCGAAAAGTCGCCACGATCGCTCCATATCCGGTGCTCTAGCCTACCGTGATGCCGCCGAAGCGCTCATCAAGCAAGCCGCTCGGGTTGCACCCGAGCACCCGGCGGTGAAAGCAATGAATTTCCGGGCGGGTCGGGGCGAGACCGACTGGGCAGCGGACGAAGCCTACTTAAAAAGTCTCCTCTCCGAGGCACCCGATTGCACCGGCTGCGCACGACAACTCAGTGACTTCTACTTGCAGGTCGGCTGGTTGGAAGAGGCACTCGCCGTTTGGGAATCGCACAAGACTTTCTGGCCCCTGTCGGTGGAAGTCCACGCCAACATTGCACGGATCAGTGCGAACCTGGGACTTGCCCACGAGGCGCTACAGCAAGTAGCGCTCATCAAAGCACTTGCGGGCAATAGCGCCTGGGACGTCACTGCGACGGAGCTAGACGCCTACGCCATACTCAATGATGAAGACCGTTGGCTTAGTGGCTCTACTCAGCTCCTCGAAAGCCTTGGCGAGCGCGGTGAACTTAGAATGCAGGTAGTTGAAGCCACCCTCGCAAATGATGAAGAGCAGCTACAGATACTGGCGCAACAGGCTGAGGCGTTCCGGAATCCCCACATGGCGATCCTGCTAGGTCGCGTCGACCTCATCGCTGAGCGGCTCGAGCAGGAAGTCGCCGTCGGCAACTACATAGGGTTTCGCACCCTTAACGGATACCTGTGGACCCGCAACGCCATCACTCAGCGCTACCTTGATGGTCTCGAGCAACTGCGCCGACATCCGACAATCCAGCGAATTCTGCAAAACTCTGGGTTGAAGGCGTTCTGGGCGGATCGAAATAAACTGCCCGACCTGTGTGACTATGCCCGCGTACCTCCGCCCTACTGCCAGTAACAGCCAGTCATCCATCAGTCTTCTTTCCATCCCGACCAAAAACCCGAAATACCTCTCAGGAACGCTTGGGTTTTTCCTCAAGGTTTCCTTAAGCTTTTTAACTGATTGAATAATAAGCATTTTTTCTGCCCTGACTTTTTTGCAGGCGCGCCTTTCGTCACTACGATTCAGCATGGTTGCAGCAGATATCAGCCTGGTCGCGGAGTCATAACCCTTCTCAGCAGGCCGAAACACTGGGTGCAACTGCCGCTCGCAGCACGAGCGCTGGAGCGGCGCGTCCTTATTCAGCCAAGAGGTAGCAACAACATGAAATTTTTACAGCGAATGCTTGTCGGATTGACCCTTATCAGTGGCGCAAGTCTCTCCTGGGGTCAGGGCCAAACAGTCACCTTCCAGTTCACACAAACGGGATTTTCCAACGGTGCCTCGATATCGGGTTACTTCCGCGGTACTGACCTTGATGGTGATGGCCGGATTTACGCGGTTTCCCGCACCATTTCCGACATATTCGAACTGCCTTTCGGTAATGAGCTCGATTACGCTCAGGTGACCTTCAACGGGTTTGGAGATCTGCCGGGCGCAACGACCGTTGTTTATGACAGGCTGGTAGCCGACATGGAAAGTCCCGCTAACACCTTTATGGCCCTAGCCTACAACCTGGACGGAGGTGCGTTTGGCGACGACCCGAACGAAGGTGTCAGCCTCTCAGTATTTTCGCCCAGCACAAACTACAACATGGGCAACGCCTTTTCGTTCATTTTCTCGAACGAAGCCAGCCAAACCATCGGCGCCTGTGATGGCAGCAGTGCGCCCTGCGGTCTGGTGATTTCACTCGTTCCAGATCAAAACTCGCCGATTGGCGCAGCCGTCACGTTTGAGGATTTCAGCAGCGAGCCTGTGCAACGCGTCAGTCGCTCGGCCCAGCCCGTGCCCGTCCCGACCGAGTTCTCGATCGCTATTGGCCTGGCAATCGCCCTCTTGGGATCGGTTTACCTGCGTCGCCGCCGCGGCAGCTACTTCGCCTAATTAGTCAGCGCCCTGCTCGAGTGACAACCGATTACCGGGTTGTCACTCGGACACCCTGTGCAGGTCGATACCGATAAGCACTGGGTCATGATCAGAACTCCGATAAGGATCGGGTGAATACAATGCATCCTGCGCCGGACGCTTGAACCGCGTGGTGTAATCCAGCAAGTCGGGCTCATCGGCATTGATGTGCCAGACCGCGGCGCCGGTCACACCACCTGAGGCCATCAACGAAGGACTGGCCAGTGCGTGGTCGAGATAACCCACCTGACCCGCGTAGACATAGGTATAGGCAAGGTCTCCAACAAACTGTGCCAGTAGGTCTGTGAATCCGGCCTTAATCAATGCATCGACCGGCGTCTCTTCACGGTAGGTGTTGAGATCACCGATCAGCAGCACATCATCATCCGCGGTACCGGTTGGATCTGACAGCGCCCACTCTGCCAACGCTTTCGCCGCAGCCTCGCGAGTGCCATTGCAGTTGCCGGCGCCATCGCGACGGTTGGGATCTCCCAGATCATCGCAATCGCTGCCCTTGGACTTGAGGTGATTCACGACTACCGTGATGTCATTGCCATCATCATCAACAAACGTCTGAGCCAGCGAGGGGCGATTCTTGGTATCAAGGAATCGGTCGTCCACGCTGCCATCCAGCACTGCAAACGCCCCCTGCAAGCGCACAGTTGCCGGCTTGTAGATGAGCGCTACGGTAATCGCGTCGCTGCCAATGTTGCCGGTGCGCACCGCCCGGTAATCGTCCCGCCCAATATGCGCATTGAGCCCTTGCACCAGATCATCAAGCGCAGCACCGGCGTTATTCTCAATCTCAATAAGCCCTACGATATCGGCGTCAATCTCAGCGAGCGCGGCAAAAATTTTAGCCCGCTGCCGCCGAAACTCCTCGCTATCTCGAGCCCCGCGCTCATCCAGCGTGGTGAAGTAATTCAGCACGTTAAAGGCCGCGACCCGAATATCTCCGCCAACGTCAGGTACCTCGTCCCTGAGATTTTGTGCGCGGTAGCTTGCGGGCTCCGTAGGCTGAATCCGATAACGGCCTGCGGCAAATGAGAGCACTCCAGCCACGTCGGTCACCTGATCACCCGCGCGGAAGCGGTTATCAAGCGCAAATGCACTGCCGTTGGGATGGCGAGCCGGGTCCGGGTTTTGTGCGTTCCGCCCATCGTCCAACAGAATTTGGCGCGAGCGATTCTGCGCTGCTCTCGCTTTCTGAGCCTTAGAGCCCGGCGAGTGAAGAGACGTAGGCTGATACAGTCGCGGCTCGCCTGCCTGTGGCAATGCAAGCGCCAGCTCGCCGTAGCGATCAAAATTGTAATGATCGGTAATGATCAGGGATTGCGGAATGCGAACCCGCATCCCCTCCAAGGCTTCCAGTGAGGCAGTATTTTTCACAGGTAGTTTGAGTTGGACGGCGGGTGGCAGCGCCACATCCCGTTCCAGCACCTCAACCTGATCTGCTGTCAGCGTGGTCAGCCCGGAGTTTTCAGAGACATGCCCCAAGATCCATACCCGATCACCGACGACAACATCCGTCGCAGGTGCATCACCGTCTGCAATAAATAGACCTTCTGAAGAATCAGAGTCGCGGTCTTCATCGCCCGACGCTGATTGCACGAAAAATCCGCCGAGATTCCCCTGCTCTCCTAGCTCACCGCTTTGAAAATCCCCAACGACGACAGCGCTCAGTTGCACTCGCTGACTGACCACCGGTGACGCATCACCCGAGCCCTGAATGTCGCTGATAAGTAAAACAGACTTGAGCGCATCACTCTCTCTGTTAGCCGCTGTATGATCTTGGTCAGCGCCGCAACCGAGGAGAAAAACGAAAGGCAGCGCCGCAACAGCCGCGCGCAGTGAGTCAAAACGGGTGAGCGTGAGGAACCTAGCAGAAGTTGTCACCGGCGATAAGCCTGGTTGAGCTGCTCTTCGATCGTTTCAAGCAATTTATCGAGCTGCACTGGCTTTTCAAAATACGCGTTAGCACCCAAACGAAGTGCTTCTTCGGCGGTGCGGTCTGAAAAGCCCGTCATAAATATGAAGGGGATCGCGGGATCCTCATGGCGGATCGATTCGAGCAAAAAATATCCATCACCGTTCGGCATTCTCACGTCACTGAGCACGAGATCGATGTGGCCCTTGGCGATCACGTTGACCGCTTCACGACCACTTTGCGCCGTGGCAACGCCATAGCCCTCGTCCTCAAAACACTCTTCGAGGATCTCGAGAACAGCTTCATCATCGTCAACAACGAGGAGTCTGTAATGATTTGCTGGCGTCACGCAGGCCTCACCTATCCGAAAAATGGGGTCGAATATGGCAGCGGATGCGCCGTTATTCAAGCAGGTTGGAGGCTCGAATGACAAAGTTGGTTTCGATGCGCCAAAACATACGATTGGTAAGCTATCAGGTGACCACTAGCGGACGAAATAACCGCTCACTCGCCACTGACCATTGTCCAACATGGGGGTCAGCAGCTCAGTTGCCGAGGCTTTGTTATCGAACACCGTTTGGAACTGCAGCACCACGTACTCCCCATCCGGTGCGCCGGGCAGGCTATTGGTGACGGTGACGTTGACCAGCTCCCGTGACTGCACTGCACCCAACGGCTTGCGAGCAGCCGATGCAATCGTCGCCCATTGCTCAGCACTCACCTGATTCTTCAGCAAGGCAGCCGCAGACTCCCATGAAGCGGCGTACTCACCGGCATCAACCTTTGCCAGCCAATCCATAGCAGCTTGTTGAGCCGGCTGCTCTTTGTCCGCAACTTGCGCGTGTGTTGTGAAGCTGATCATCAGGGCCAGTGCGAGGCTAGGAATAAACTTCATGAGGTGACCTCCGCGAAAAATAAACCGCTTAAGCCGCTGGGGCTTCCGCCCTACCCTACCAGACTAACTCTGCCCTTCGCATTGCTGGGCGCTGAAAAAAGAACGCCTGAGCGCAAACGCCTGCTGGTCGCGAAAAAACATGCTCAGCAACGCATGGCTCAGGCCTCCGTGCCGTCAGGCTTACTGTCGAATACCCTCAACCGACAGCGTCACTTCGGCGGTCGCTGAGGCGGGGCCGAGGTCATAGTCGATACCAAAGTCCTTTAACGCCAACGTGGTGGTGCCAATGAAACCCGCGCGATACCCACCCCAGGGGTCTGCGCCTTCACCGATTTTCTCGGCATCAATTTCAATGGCTTTGGTGACACCGCGTAGCGTCAGGTTGCCCATCAGTACGAAGCTATCGTCACCCGTGGACTTGATACCCGTGCTCTCAAAGCTAGCCTCAGGAAACTCACCCACAGCAAAGAAGTCATCACCGCGAAGGTGCTTATCCCGTTCGGCATGATTGGAGTCCAGGCTTGCCATGTCGATGGTGACTGAGACCTTGGCATCCTCGATATCGCCGTCTTCGTATTCAAAGCTGCCATCGAAGTCATTGAAGCGGCCATAGAGCCATGAGTAGCCGAGATGCTGAATGCGCCACTCAATAAACGCGTGCTGGCCTTTGATATCGAGCGCGTATTCAGCCGCTTCTGACTGAGCGGGCAAAACGCTGGGTACAAGAACCGCGGCCGCGAGAGCCGCAGACATCAGGTTGCGTGTAAACATCAAGTTTCTCCTAGTGGTTAAAACAACATTTGTGGGGGGTAAATTCAGCGGGGACGAATCATTCGCGCCAACGTGTCATCACGATCAATCAGTTGATGCTTCAAGGCGGCGCCGGCATGGAGCACAACGACACTGATCAGCAGCCAGGCCAGCCACTCGTGGACCTCACCAGCAACGTCTTCTTGATTTGGAAGGTCACTGATAAGCGCTGGCACCTCAAATAAGCCAAACACGGCAATGGCGCTGCCATCTGCGGTAGAAATCAAATAGCCCGCCAGCATCAACACAATCATCAGTGCGTACAGGCCGTTGTGTACGAGCGATGCGACGACCCGGGTCATTGGTGTACCCAACGGCTCGGGATGGGGCTGACTCAGCCGCCACAAGAGTCGGCCACAAACCGTAAGTAGTAAGAGGATTCCGACAGACTTGTGCACGTTTGGCGCCTCCCGATACCAAGGGTCGTAATAGGTGAGCTCGACCATCCAAAGACCTAGGCCAAACAGGGCAAAAACCGCAACAGCAACTAGCCAGTGCAGCGTGATAGCGATCCAGCCGTAACCGCCTGTGGTGTTTTGTAGACCCATATTCGTATTGCGCCTCCAGTAGAACATGGCGCGATTTTGAATGTTGCCCAGATGGGATTAAATAACTAATCTTTGAAAATATTGTTGCCAAAAAGAGAACAAATGGATCGATTCAGCGCGCTCACAACCTTCATCGGTGTGGCAGATGCGGGCTCCATCACTGGCGCTGCAGAGCGGCTTAACGTTGCGAAGTCAGCAGTGAGTCGGCGCTTGAGCGATCTTGAGCAGCACCTCGGGGTACAACTTTTCAATCGGAGTACACGGCACCTCTCCCTTACCGCGAGCGGCGAGACCTTCTATCAACGGGCGACTCGCCTGCTGGCAGATTTGGAGGAAGCTGAGGAAGAGATTACGCGCGCTCATGGTCAGTTGAACGGCAAATTGCGGATCGCGGCGCCGCTGTCGTTTGGGATCATGCACTTACAACCGGCTGTCGCTGACTTTATGGCCCTGCATCCAGATGTTGAATTCGATCTGGTGCTAGACGACCGCGAGAACGATCTCATCGGCGAGGGTTTTGATTTGGGGGTTCGCCTATCACAGTTGCCCGACTCGACACTGATGGCGCGTAAACTTGCACCCATTCGCAGTGTCGCCGTCGCAAGCCCCGAGTACCTCGCCAGACGCGGCACACCCGAACACCCCGCTGATCTCGAACAGCATGACAGTCTGATTTACAGCAACGTCCCCGAATCGCGAGTCTGGGGTTACTCGGACTCAAAAGGCGGCTGGCAGCCGGTACGCAGCCGCCGGCGACTTCGAGTGAACAACGGCGATTTTCTCAGGGACGCCGCCATCGCTGGTGCCGGGATCGTCATTGAGCCAACTTTTATCCTGTCGAACGCCATTGCCGATGGCCAACTGGTACCCATCTTGACCGATTTCAACTGGCCAGAAGTCACTGCCTATGCGGTCTACCCACCGACACGTCACCTCTCGGGCCGGGTCCGTGCCTTTATCGACTTTCTGGTTGAACGGTTTGCCGGTGAGCCCTACTGGGATGCGCAACTCAAAGCACAGCAACCCAGTAGGGATTGATCAATCAAGCTGATCAACCGAAAGTATTGCGACACCTTCCGCCGCTGCTCGTAGCGACCACCGCTGAGCACCCACCGCATCGATAAATCGCTCATCGTGGCTCACCATCAGCAATGCACACTGCGCATCGCGTAACGCGGTCTCAAGCGCCTCGATCGATGGCAAATCCAGGTGGTTGGTAGGCTCATCCATAACAATCACTTGCGGGGCTCTCAACATGCCGAGTCCGATCGCCAGCTTTCTAACTTCGCCGGGGCTCGGCGCCTGTGTGTTGAGCAGGCGCTCGGGACGCGAATTCAGCCGACTGACAATATTCATGACTTGGCCCAGCGCTTCGTTCGATAGTGCCCGACAGGTATCAAGCATGTCTTGAGCCGCAGATAACGTAATTTCCTGGGGCAGGAATATCACCTGCTCGGGTGGCACGTTGACTTGCGGCAACCAATGCTCAAGCAACGTCGACTTACCCACGCCATTACTACCCGTGATCGCGATGCGTTCTTGGGGCCCGATGTGAATCGTGGGCCACTCGATGGAGCGCTCGGACGATATCACCACACGCCCAGCCGACAGACTCAATACCGCGTTGCGCTGGGAGATCAAGGAGTCCAACCAGATGCCCGTGCTGTGCGTCTTGGCGACCTTTACATCGGCAAGCGCTGCCTCCAACTGAGCCAATCGACCACTGACCTGGCGCAAGTCGCTGCCGGCATTGCCGTCGGTGACTCTTGCCCGATTAATTTTGTCCCGGGCATCGCTGTCTTTTTTAGATAGCTGGCGCTTCGAGCGCCGTTGATGCTCCTTCGAGGCCTGCTCTCTGCGCGCAGTCACGGTCCCTTTTATCTGCCGATGTGCGGCGAGCAATTTGCTCCGATTGGCCATGGCAGTTTCTGCATGCTGTTGCCGTTGACTCAGGGCTTCGGAAATACCCCCCACATAGACCTGAGCCTCGGGGGGTTCCAACCAAACACAGCGATCACACATTGCATCTAACAATTCGCGATCGTGGCTGACCAGAATGCCAATGCCTCTGAAAGCACGCAGAGCATCGATCAGCAGTGCTCGTGCAT
>JAZBOZ010000288.1:0-16936 GCA_036351405.1 Halieaceae bacterium | reverse complement strand
TTATCGATGATCAGACCTTTCGAAGATGAGGCCTTGATAATCACCAGCACCTCTTCAATCAGATTCACCAGCGATACAGGCTGTTTGTCAGCAGCACCTTGCCGACTGATAAGCAGAATATTCAATACCAGCTGTTTGGCGCGTTCTGCCGCCTTGCGAATGTGATCGATGTAGCGTCGCTCTTTGCTTTCCCCGGGCAGACTGCGTTTCGCAAGTTCCGCATAGCCCAACATGGGGGTGAGTAGATTGTTGAAATCGTGGGCAATACCACCGGCCAGCGTACCGAGGGCCTCCAATTTCTGATTGCGCAGCAGCGCGGCTTCCAGATCTTTTCGTTCAGTGATGTCGATCAACACCCCGACGCAATGTATTGGCGCACCGTTTTCATCACGTTCCAGCACCTTGCTGCGATTTTCCACCCAGACCCAGTGCCCGTCCCAATGCTTGAGTCGCGCGGTATTTTGGTAGGTCGAGATATCACCGCGGATCAGTGCCTGCAGACCTCGAGATCGCTTCCTGATATCGCTGGGATAGGTGAGCCCCGCTAACTGCTCGAGGGTGATGCATTGCAATCGACCCTCGGGGTAGCCCAGTACAGAAGAAAAATCGTCATCGAAGATGATGTCGCCTGTTTGTACATCGAGATCATAGGTGTGGGCTTTGATGGCCGACAGGGCAATTTCCAAACGGGAGGTGGTACCCAGCAACTGGACGTTGGTCTTTTCTTGAGCCTGCAGCGCGAGCGACAGCGATTGATTCGCCTCTTCGGTCTCTGTGATATCGACAAAGGTGACGACGATGCGCCCGTCGTGCTGACTCTGATAGGCGTTACAGCTCACCCATACGGGATGCGGCCGGTCGCCGTCGACAATACCCACCTTGTAGTTGCTGATAGCGTGCCCTGTACGAACCACCCGGTTCACCGGATAGTCATCGGGCGCCATCACTGCACCATGCTCGTCGATGAAATGCCAATCGTCCCCGAGCGCGGTGGTACCGAGTGCTTGTTCCAGCGTGAGATTCAACAGCTCGAGCGCACGGGGGTTGGCATGGATGATGGCGGTATCAGCGCCATGAACTACAACGCCGAGTTGCATCGCATTGAGCAATGCACCGATATCCAGTTCCTGGCTCCACACCATAGTTGGTCTCTCTCTGTGGCACCGATGAGGTTATCCACAACATCGAGCGGGCTTTTGCCCGCCATCGCCACTTTCCCAGATGTATCGGACCCCTGTCCAGTTCGCAGATATAGGCCAACACCCCAACCAAGATCGTTACAGGCGCTCGCGAATACACCGAGTGAGTACACGAGTGCGGCCATCAATAGCAAAACGCGCAATAGCAAAACGCGAGCACCCGGGTCAGCGTAGATCGGCTCAGGCATATCCCGGACATCACGGTTTAAGCTGACTCCGATTAGAATGGAACACTCATTAAATCCGTCGCGGCCGTCGTTGGCATATGGTGGCCGTGTTGAAACAGGAAGCGGAGGCGCTGTGAAGATAAAATCCAGAGTCCACTTGCAGCATGCAAGAGCAGCCACGGTACTGCTCACCTGGCTGCTGGTACTGGCGAGCCCGAGCCACGCTCAGCAATCGACCCGCTACGATCAGTTTGAGCTGCACCACAGTATCGTTTACACCACGTTCCTGAGCCCCGAGATCGCGGCTGAATACGGCATCTCCCGCGGCAAGGACAAAGCCATGCTGACACTGTCAGTCAGGGATGCTGAGGCGGGAGATGGGCAGGGCCGACCGATGACCATCAAAGGCCGCACTTGGGATTTGATCAGCGGCGTGGATCTGGATGTGCGAGAGATTCGCGAGGGAGACGCGACTTACTACATCATCCCTTTCGAGTTTCTCGACCGCGAGTATCGGTTCTTCGAATTCACCTTCAAACCTGAGGGCAGCGACCGCAGCTACACTCATAAATTCAAGCGCCAACTCTGGCGGCAGGAAGACTAATGTCTGAAAACATTGTGCTCGCCAGTGGCAATCCCGGCAAACTCGCTGAGCTCCAACACGCACTGTCACCGCTCGGTTGGGCGCTGAGACCACAATCCGACTGGCAGGTGCCAGAAGCGGAAGAGACCGCCTGCACCTTCGTCGAGAATGCACTGATCAAAGCGCGCCATGCGGCTGAGCACACAGGATTGGCAGCTATCGCTGATGACTCGGGGCTTGTGGTACCAGCCCTCGGCGGTGATCCGGGGATTCGCTCGGCACGCTATTCAGGGGGCGGCGATGCAGAGAACAATGCGCTGTTGCTTGAGCGGATGGCATTGCTGTCCGGCGATGATCGAAAGGCATTTTTCATTGCTGTGGTAGTGCTGTTACGTGCTCCCGATGATCCCACACCGGTTATCGCGGAAGGTCGCTGGCACGGACGGATTGCTACGCAACCCTGTGGCGATCTGGGCTTTGGCTATGACCCGCTGTTTGTTGTCGAAGGTGATGGTCGGCATGCTGCAGAATTGTCGAAAGATGAGAAAACCGCGCTGAGCCACCGCGGCATCGCCATCGCCGCGTTGCGGTCTCAACTTGGCGCTTGAATCACCCCCACCGCTCGCGCTGTACGTCCACATCCCGTGGTGCGAGCGAAAGTGCCCTTACTGTGATTTCAACTCGCATGAGGGCTTCGACGCAGCGATTGAACCCACCTACATCGCCGCATTGCTAGCGGATCTCGATAGTCAGCTGGCCTGGGTGCAAGGACGTCCACTGACATCCATTTTTATTGGCGGTGGCACACCGAGTCTGTTCAGCGACCGCGCCATCGGCCAACTGCTGGAGGGCGTGGCGCACCGACTGACGCTCCCGGGCGATATAGAAGTCACTATGGAGAGCAATCCGGGGAGCGCTGAAGCGGACCGCTATAAGGGATACAAAGCCGCCGGGGTAAACCGGCTCAGTATTGGCGTCCAGACGTTTTCTGACCCTTTGCTCAAACAGCTGGGCAGGGTGCACGACCGGTCCGCAGCTATCAATGCGATCGAACTGGCACAACGCGCAGGCTTCGAGCGATACAACATCGACCTGATGCACGGGCTGCCGAACCAGACGGTGGAGATGGCGGTTGCCGATCTGGAGCTGGCACTTGCCATGCAGGGTGGTCATTTATCTTGGTATCAATTGACCATTGAGCCCAACACCGTGTTTTACACAGATCCCCCGCTGCTGCCGATCGAAGATGAGCTTGCTGATATTCAGGATGCCGGCGAATCGCTGATCGCCGCCGCAGGCCTGGTGCAATACGAGGTTTCCGCGTTCTCCAAGGCGACGGAGGAAAGCCGGCATAACCTCAACTATTGGCAATTCGGTGATTACCTCGCGATCGGTGCGGGAGCCCATGGCAAGATCACTGAGGGTGGCCGTGTATCGCGCTTTCAGCGCACCCGAGTACCGCGGAACTACCTCGATGCCATGTTGAATCCGCAAACTCCCGAGCGGGTGCATCTTGAGGATGACTTGCTGGCGGGAGAATTCATGCTGAACGCGCTGCGGTTGACGTCTGGCGTACCCAGCAAAGACTTTACAACCCGAACAGGGCTGTCACTTGACCACATTCAAACGGAAGTCGATCGCTGTGTTGCTCAAGGTTTGATGGTTGACGACCCGGCTACGCTGCAGGCGACCAAGCTCGGTTTTCGATTCCTCAATGATGTGATTGGCCGGTTTCTGCCCGCGTAAAATCAGCTCGGCATCAGTTTTTGAAGGTGTTCAACCGCGCTCAGCAAATTACTTTGCCGATCTGAAAATGGGCTCCTTGCGGCGAATTCTCGCGCGTTGCTGGTCAAGGCATTGAGCTCCGCAAATAACTGGCTCAAGCCCTGATCGACAGCCTCTCGGGACTCCAGCAGCGAGCAAACCCCTGCACCCATGGCAACCACATTCTTTGCGGTCAGGTACTGTTCGATGTTGATGGGCAACAACAGCTGCGGGATGCCGGCATGCAGTAAGGTGTCGGTGGTCGTCAAGCCAGCATGGCAGATGGCAACCTCCGCAGATTGAGCAACTGCAGCGATATCGAAAGGCGTAGCAGACACCGTCATCGCGCGGCCATAAAATCGCTCCGGCCGCTCAAGCCCGGATACATACACCAGCGTTGGCAATCCGCGCTCATCGAGCCGCTTCAGCAAATGAGGCGTCAAGCGGGTATTTTTCAAGTAAGCGAATACTTTGGGGCCATTGCCCTTGGGCCACTCAGGCGCAAAACCGCTTACCTCACCCCAAGTGCCACAGTAAGTCGGCGAGGGCTCCTGACCAGTGCGTTGTGGCGCGTAATGATCGAGCTCTCGGGTCGAGGCGATCAAGTTCAACGCGACATCGTCGAACATAGCACCAAGCCGCTGTAAAGCCGGCACACCCAGCGCCTTCAAGCCCTGATTGACTGCAGCCAACACCGCTTGTTCGGTCATCAACATGCGATCCGGGTAGTGGTTCTGGTACATGCGAATATCCGGCAACGGTGACACATTGGGCGGGCAGGCAAACCCTGTACCCACCAATGCCACAGGAGATTCGCAAGCTCGTGCAGCCAACGTCGCATAGGGGCTGTAGTCCATCACCACCAGGCCCGGCCGCACCCTCTCAAAAAGACCCCGCCAAGCTCGGAGCCGACCTTGCATTGCGCCGAATTCACAGACGCCATCATTGAATAGAATGTCAGCAAAAGAGGCAGGTTCTCGGAGAGCATCTGCCACCGCAAAACTGCCGGCTGGCGCGGGCACAATAGTCAGGCCTGAAAGGTCATTGGGTAAACCCTCCAAGTGCCGGCAGGCGAGCACGACGTCGCATCCCCGCTCGGAAAGCGCCCGAGCCAAAGGCAGAAGCCGCCCTAGGTGACCGTGCGCACCTCCCAACTCCCAAGTAAACAGCACTGTCGGTCTAAGGTTATTCATTATTGCATTGTGCAACGCTGCGGTGTTTACTCAAAATCATCACTGATCTTGGGGGGCACCCGATTGAGCAAGGGTGCAGCAAAACATGAATAAAGATATTCGATTGACAAAAATTGGTACGGCCGCAGTGGGTGTCGTTGCTGCGGGTAGTGCTTGGGCGGCGCCGACCAAAGCGCCGAATGAGCCGGTCTTTACCGCCACTGTCGGGCCAGAGTCCGGCGATTTATGGGGCAGCCAGCAAGGTTTTGATATCGACGGTGACGGCACCGACGACTTTGGTTTTGGGATCGTCAATGGGGGTGGCTGTAACGCAGCGAATAACGGCGGCGTGCTGATGGTGCAGTACGGCGGTAATGTCGTAGCAGCTTCAGAGGACAGTGGGTACTACTACGCATCCATGGTGGCGCCCGGTACTTCGGTAACGGGCCTCTCGTTTCGTCCCTCCAGCGATCGCGGCACCACTACGCTGATGAATTGTTACGACTACGGTAATTCCGCAGGAGAGTGGTCCCGGGGTAGTCGCGGCTTCGTAGGTGTACAGTTTGATATCGGCGGCAACAGCCACCTAGGCTATCTGGATGTTGAAATCGCCGATGTTGCTGGCAGCCTGCAGGTGATTGCGCACAGTGCTTGCTATGAGAGCACGCCCGATACCGACCTTGACGTTGGAGCCTGTCTGAACCGGGAGGCGACCTTCAGCTTCCCGGACAGCAGCACGGGCACCCTGACTGTCACAACCTCAGACAATACGGGCGAGATCACCGTGACCCCCTCAGCGGTCGACGTAGCATCGCTGGGTACCCCACCGCCGACCGATCTGACCTTCGTCAACGGTGTGACCAGTTTCACCATTGGCAATCTGTCGACGGTGGGTGGCAGTGTGGACATCACCATCGACTACGGTACTGCACTACCGGCAGGCACACAGATCTGGAAATTCGCGAGTGGCGGCAACCTAGTAGGTCGGGCTAACGACGGACAATCCGCAGCAAAAAACGGGATTGCCGGTAGCTGGCGGGAAATCACGGGCACCGTCAGTGGCAGCACTATCAGCTACACGCTGACCGATGGCGGCCCCAACGACGCAGATGGTGTCGCCAACGGCGTCATTGTTGACCCAGTAGGCGCAGCTGCGCCAATGGCTCGCGGAACGCCCAACGCCATTCCTGTTGGCGGCGTGGTTCCCATGGCGCTCGGTATTCTGGCTCTGGGCGCCGCGGGTGTCCGCATGCGTCGACGCCAAGCAGCCTGAATCGGTCGATAAACCGATCCGGCCTCGCTGCCAGTCGGTCCGCTGACGCCACGCAACCCTTCGGTCGTGTGGCGTTTTGCTTTTCAAGGACCTCGCCGCGCTGAAAGGTATCCCGAACTGTGTCTCGACTGCTGGTCATCGCCTGGGAAAACGCCGATTGGACGTTGCTGCAGCCGCTATTGGATCGTGGGCTGCTACCCAATCTGGAGGCTTTGATCCGCCGAGGCGCTAGTGGCGATCTGGCCACACTCCAGCCACAGCTAGAACCTTTGCTTTGGACATCGCTTGCGACCGGCACCCGTGCGGATCGGCACGGTGTGTTGCACGCTTGGCAAGCGAGTGCGGGACACCAACTACAAGCGACCAACAGTACTTCAGTGGCCCGGCCCGCCCTTTGGGACTGTGTCAGTGGCTGCAACGAGATCCCACTGGTCATGAACTGGCCGCTGACTTACCCGGCTTTTAGCCGTACCGGCGTTATTGCTTCAGAGCTGGTTTGCCGCCTCGCCGGAGATACATCGGGTTTAGAGCCCCTCGCCGAGGGTGCCGTCTCGCCCAAAACATGGTCAGCCAACCTCGACGAACTGCGATTTTCACCCGCCGAAGTTGACCCAAGTTCTCTCGCGTACTTTGTGCCTCACTGGGAATCCGCAGCTAAAGACGCTGATCCCCTGCTCAATCGGGTGCGGGTAGCCATTGCAGAAACCGTGACCACCCACGCGGCAATGACCGAGATGCTCACCCGCAGTGATTGGCGCCTGGCAATAGTGAGGTACGAGTTGCTGGCATTGCTTGGCCCGGCATTTTTCGCCTTACATCCACCTCAACTTCACTACGTTGCGGATGCTGATTACGACCGTTATTGCGGTGTACTCGATGCCGCTTGCCGCTATCTCGACCTCATGCTCGGCGTGTTGATTGAAATGTCGCCTGACGACACCGAAGTCATGCTGATTTCGGAGAGGGGTGTCAGCCTTGGCGAGCATCGGCCCGAGGATGCGGAGACAGCATTCAACACCATGGGTGGCGCCCCCTGGTACCGCCAGCACGGCATCATCGTCGCCGCGGGCGACAAAATCCGACAGGGCGCACAAATTCAAGGGGCGGGCCTGCTCGATATTGCGCCAACGGCTCTCGCGTTAATGGAGCTACCCGCACCCGCAGGACTTGACGGCCGCGTCCTGGACGAATTGTTCGTTGAAGCGCCGCTGCAAGCCTCGCCACCACTCACAGCAAGCCCAGAGGCCTATGGCAGGCGTCTCAGTCTTTCTCACATCGAGGCACTAAAAAATCGTCGCCTGGAAACCGGCGCGTACCTGCCAGAAGGTGACCCAGAGACCGTGTCAGCACTGATACGCCAGGAGACCGAGTTCAACGCCGCGATGGTTGCACTCGATGCACGAGACTTTCGGCGCGCGCGGGAACTACTTGAATATTTGCATCGTGAACACCCCGAGGACGAGAGGGTGGCGATTCACCTCGCGCGCTGTCGGCGGCGCGATGGAGACAGTGACGGCGCCCGTGCGCTTCTCGACGCCGTGATAGACAACCCGCGCCTACGCCCTTATGAGTTAATGCAGCTGGCCCGTATGGACGTCGCCGCAGGTGAGCACAACGCAGCTCTCGTGAAGCTGTTTCGCGCGGAGCAGGCCGAGGGTCAGCGCCCGCAAGTGCACTGCCAAATCGGTGAGGTTTATCTCGCGATGAGCCGTTGGGAAGAAGCTGAACGGGCCTTCAAGAAGGCCATCGAGCGGGATGCCCGTCTGGCGCTGGCATGGCGCGGTATGACGGCGGTGCACCTGAGTCAACAGCGCTTCCCGGATGCGGTTCAGACAGCCCTCAGAGCCGTCGAACTAGAACGCAAAAGCCCACAAGGTCACTATCTACTGGCCTGCGCGCTGACGGAAGACGAGCAATACCGTCTTGCCATTGCCAGCTGCGATACCTGTCTTGAAGTCGCACCCGAGCATGTCGGCGCGCTCCAGCTAGCCATCAAACTGCATGAACGCGGCGGCCATCGCGACTGGGCTGCCGAATATCGGCAGCGGCTCACTGCAGTCACTACTCGGCGAGCTGTAGCTAAACAGATGCAGGAGTTTTCCGGGTGAGCGCAGCACCACCATTGACGATTGGCTTGCCGGTTTACAACGGTGAGAACTTCATTGCCAGCGCGCTCGGCAGTTTGCTCGATCAGACTTTTGGAGATTTCGAGATCATCATCGGTGATAACGGCTCGACTGACCGGACCGAGGAGATCTGTCGCGCCTTCGCTGCGAGCGACACACGCATTAGCTACACCCGTCACGATACTAACCTTGGCGCGGCCGCGAATTATAATTTCGTGCTTGATCAAGCTAGGGGGGACTTATTCAAGTGGGCCGCCCACGACGATGTCTGCTTGCCGCACTACCTGGAAGAATGTATCGCTGTACTTGAGCATCGGCCGGAGGTGGTCTTGTGCCACAGTCGCAGTGTCGGCATCGACGACAGGGGTCGGGTGCTTGGAGTGTACGGCCATGATGTGCCGTTTAATGACGACGACGTAGCACAGCGATTTTGGCAGGCAATCAGTATTCCCCACGTATGCATCAGTGTTTTCGGTGTCATGCGTCGGTCCATCCTGAACCGAACCATCCGTCATGGAGACTGGGTTGGCGCGGATCGCAATCTGCTCGCGCAGCTGACGCTGTTTGGCAAGCTAGAGATGGTGGCAGACACGCTGTTCCAGCGGAGAGATCACGCGGAGGCATCTATCAGGAAATTTGCCAGCGAAGCTGACCGGCTAGCCTGGTTCAACCCCGCCCTCAAAAATAAAGGAGGGTGCCCAACCTGGCGCCGTTGGCAGGAGTACACCAAAGCGGTTCTGAACGCAGACCTGTCTGTAAACGACAAAACCCGTTGTTCGTTGCGATTGCTGGCGTGGCTCGGTGCCAACCACCATACGGGAACACCCAACTATCGGCTGCTGTTTCGAGAGCTGCGCCAGCGACAGGCAAAACGCTCGCAGTCCAGTGGCCCACAAGAGAGTGAAAGGCCAGCATGAAGGTGGCGATTTTGGCAGGGGGCGTTGGCTCCAGACTCAGTCCCGAAACCGATGGCAAGCCCAAGCCACTGGTTGAAATTGGTGGACGTCCCATCCTGTGGCACATCATGCAGCATTTTTCTCACTATGGGCTGCGCGACTTTGTCATCGCATTGGGCTATCGAGGCGAGGCCATCAAACACTATATGAGCGACTACGCCCGCTTGCATGGCAATCTCAGCATCAACATGCGCACGGGGGTCATCGAACAGTCCGGTGCACAGGTAGAGGACTGGCAGGTCGATCTCGTAGACACAGGGGAAAAAACCCAAACCGGTGGCCGCATCAAGCGGCTCCGGGAATGGCTGGGAAACGAGACTTTCCTGCTTGCATGGGGAGATGGTGTACACACGATCGATATCACTGCGTTACTGCACTTCCATCGCGACCATGGGCGCCTTGCCACGGTGACTGCGGTTCGCCCACCGGCACGCTTTGGACATCTGGAATTTGCAGGTGATCAGGTAGTGGAATTTTCCGAAAAACCACAGACCGCTGAAGGCTGGATCAACGGTGGTTTATTTGTGCTGGAACCCGGCATTTTCGACGTCATTGATGGGGACGATACCGCATGGGAGCGAGAACCCATGGAGCGATTGTCGTCAATGGGAGAACTCATGGCTTTTCGTCACTCTGGCTTCTGGCAGTGCATGGATACCCCTCGGGACCACGCATTACTCAACCGGCTATGGCACAGCGACGCAGCGCCTTGGAGGCTAGGGTAGAGGTATGCGCATCCTCGTAACCGGTCATCTCGGTTACATTGGCAGTGTTCTGGTGCCACGCCTTCTAAAGTTAGGCCATGCTCTGGTCGGCTGCGATACCGACTTGTATGCCGGCTCTACATTTGGCGCTGCACCGGTAGCCATCGACAACATCAGGCGCGATATTCGGGACCTGATAGAAGCCGATTTCATCGGCATAGATGCTGTTGTGCACTTAGCCGGGCTGTCCAATGATCCTCTGGGTAACCTGGATCCGGCGCTAACGGATGACATCAACCACCGTGCCACTATCAGGATGGCTGAGGCTGCACGTGCAGCAGGTGTCTCCCGATTTCTTTTCTCGTCGTCATGTAGCACCTATGGCGCAGCCGGCGATAGCCCGATCGATGAACTCGCGCCTTTCAATCCGCAAACACCGTACGGGCAGTCCAAAGTAGATGCCGAAACCAACCTCGCAAAGCTGGCCAACAATCACTTTTCGCCAGTCTATCTGCGCAACGCCACTGCCTATGGCGACAGTCCACGGCTGCGTTTCGATCTGGTAGTCAACAATTTAGTAGCTTGGGCATTGACCACCGGTCAGGTACGGCTCAAGAGTCGTGGTTTGGCCTGGCGACCGTTGGTTCATGTGGAAGATATCTGCGCCGCATTTGAAGCCGCGCTTCGCGCACCCCGCGCTTCGATCCACAATCAGGCTTTCAACATCGGGCGAAGTGAAGACAACATTCGCATTCATGCGTTGGCTCAGCGAATCGTTGACCGAATTCCGGGAGCAAAGCTGACCATGGCCGATGGTGCGGAGATTGACGCCCGAACCTACCGCGTTGACTGCTCGAAGGCGGAGCAGCAACTACCGGGGTTTACCCCCTGTTGGGATATCGACGCTGGAGTTGAGCAATTGATTACAGCGATCCGTGAACGAGGCCTGACTCTTGAAGCGTTTGAAGGGCCGCGCTACCAGAGATTGGCGCATCTTTTGGAACGGCAATCTCGCGGCCAACTCGATACCGCGCTCCGTCCTGTGCCGGAGGCAGTTCATGCTCAGCACTGATTTTGACGCATCGCAACGGGTAAAAAGTGCGTCAGCGAGTTGCAGGGTCTGTGGCAGCAAAGGTCTTGAGCCGATTCTCGACTACGGCTTGATGCCAGCATCAGATGGTTTTATCAGCCCGGCGCAGCTGGCGCATGATACGCAGTGCTACCCTCTGACATTGGTGCTCTGCCAGCAGTGTACTTTGCTGCAATTACTCGATTCAGTACCAAGCACCGAGCTGTTCGGCACTGATTATGTCTACTTGTCTTCCGCATCGAGTAGCTGGGTAGCCCACGCAAAGCAACTCGTCCATGTGCTGATCGAGGAGCTGTCCCTCGATCACCGCAGCCGCGTGATTGAGTTGGCAAGCAACGATGGTTACCTATTGCAGCATTTTGTTGCACGGGGGGTGCCTGTACTTGGGATTGAGCCCGCACCGGTACCAGCCACCGTCGCGCAGGAGCGGGGAATACCAACACGGCAAACATTTTTTAGCCATGCAGAAGCGGAAAACCTATTGCAGTGTGGACCCGCAGATTTAATCGTGGCCAACAATGTATTGGCGCACGTTACGGATATTAACGATGTTGTCTCGGGTATTGCGCGGCTGCTGGCACCAAACGGCATGCTGGTATTCGAGGTCCCATGGGTAGGCTCACTCCTCGGCAACACAGCCTTCGATACGGTCTATCATGAACATCTCTGCTATTTTTCCGTCAGGAGTTTGCTGACTCTATTCGACAAGTATGGTCTGCATATCATTCAGATCGAACAGTTAGCGACTCACGGCGGCTCTATCCGCTGCAGGGTTACTCGCGAGAATGCACCCGACGACTCGGTAGCAGAGATGCTACGTCTTGAGCGAGAACAGCAACTGAATACACTCGATCCTTTTCAGCAATTCGCGGATCGCGCCTGCAGGCATGCTAAAGCCATTGCTTCGCACCTATCAGAACGGCGCCGACAGAGACAGCGAGTCGCAAGCTACGGTGCGGCTGCGAAGGGCACCATACTGCTGACAACACTGGGTGATGAAGCCAAACATCTGATGTACGTCGCTGATATCAATGTAAAAAAACAGGGTCGTTATGTACCTGGCCTCAAGTTGCCGATAGTGCCGCCCCGTCAACTGCTAGCCGATCAGCCCGATGCCGTTCTGCTCTTACCCTGGAATCTCGCGAGTGAGATCACCGAGCAGCTGGCGCCCTATCTGCAGGCCGGCGGGGAACTCATCATTCCGCTACCAGAGCTCAAGGTGCTACGTGGCTGATCCCATAGTTTGCCCGTCATGCCATCGTCGGTCGGGCTTCGCAAGCCTACTGCAGCTTACCGGGCTACCCGTGCACACCACACGGCTGATGCACTCGGAGGCGATGGCGAAGGCCTTTCCCACTGGCAACCTATCACTCAGGCTGTGTGAGCAATGCGGATTTATCTTCAACTCAGAGTACAACCCCGAGCTACAGGATTATTTACCGGATTCGGAAGAAGCACAGACCTGTTCGAGAGTCTTTCGAGACTGGCAGAGCAAACTCATCCAGCGACTGATCCAGCAGTGGGAAATCTCAAATAAAACGGTTTTGGAAATCGGCTGTGGCAAAGGCAGCTTTCTGATCGAGCTTTGCGAACAGGGCAACAACCGTGGTGTAGGTTATGACCCGGCGTTTCGGCTAGACCCTGAAAATCCATTACCCGACAGCGTCGAGGTTTTCGCCAGCCATTGGCAGCCCAAAGCGGGTCTGCATGCTGCGGACGCTATCATTTGTCGGCATACCCTGGAACATATTGGACCGGTCCATGCCCTGCTTTCCAACATCCGGCAGCAACTGGACAACCGGCGCGATACGCTTTTGTTCTTTGAAGTGCCCGATACTCAGCGAATCCTCGAAGAAACCGCATTTTGGGATATTTACTACGAGCACTGCAGTTACTTTACGAAGGAAACACTGGGTGACCTGTTCAAAAGAACCGGTTTTGATGTCGAAGCCTGTTGGCAGGACTTCGACGAGCAGTATCTGTTGTTGATCGCGCGACCTTCTTCCGCTGAGCACCTATTGCCCGACTCACTGACCGCAGGACTTTTACAGGATGCGGCAACGACCTTTACCAAGGACTACCAACGGTGGATTAGATACTGGCATGGTGTGCTGATCGACGCGCAACGGCGTGCTGAAGAGGTGGTACTTTGGGGAGGCGGGTCCAAAGCTGTGGCTTTTCTCGGGCAAATCCCGGGCAGCGACGCAATCCAGCGCGTCGTTGATATCAACCCGCGCAAGCAAGGTAAGTATCTGCCTGGTGGTGGGCAGCGGGTAGTGGCGCCCGAGGATCTGAAGCGCCAAGCCCCGTCTCTGGTTATTCTCCTAAATCCGGCTTACCGCGCCGAGGTTGCGGCTCACTTGGAGCTGCTGGATGTTAAGGCGGAACTGATCACCCTGAATCACCGAGCCTAGGCCTCGGGCGGCAATCAAGCATTTGTTGGGGGCTCAAGCCACTAGCCCCGAGGCAAGTCTAAGTTGTCGAGGAAACCGACTGCGTTGGTTGAGAACCCACTGATCAAAAGCCTGGATTGCAGGGCAGCACGCTCGGCTCGCCGCCATTGCCCGTAGTTCAGGTATTAGGGCAAATTTCACTCGTAACTGCGACGGAGCGAGAGCGAAAGCCAATAGGCTGATACTGTAAAACAGGTTTTTTGGCTGACTTAGTTGGACATCTTTTTCAGCCAGCGCTATCGAATAAACCCTTATTTTTGTATGGTTGCGAGTTCTACCCATCCACATTTGGAGCGAGCAAAGTGGTGCCGCAAGGCGGAATGTTGAAGATGCTTGCCGAAATGCTGTCCTATCGCGGCTCGACGGAGCCAGAGGTACTGGCTGGCTGCACCCACGCGGTCAAACTCATTTACTGGACGCTTGTGCTCATCGCGCTCCCACCCGTCATCTGGGAGCATCTAGTGCATAACCCAACTCCGCTGGTATGGCTCTATTTGTCACTGGTGATTCTTTACCTACCGATCGCTATGGGCTGGTTCCCAAAAGATGCCCTGTGCCGATTGCGCATCAATGCAGTGATCCTCACCGTGCTGGGCCTTTCTATCAATTCTATTTACGACTGGAAGCCTCAAGCGGGCATCTATCTCATGCTACCCGCGGGGCTCATGGCTTTTGCCATGCGTGGTGGGCCAGGCCTGCTTAAAATCATGGCGCTACAAATGCTGGCAGTCGCCGCGACTACGCTTTGGCTGAACCCCATGCGTCCCTGGGCGGGTGTTGCGATTGCACTCACCACCTGGCTAGCGGTTGCTGGCGCTGCGAGCACCGTGATGTGGCACATGCTGATTGCCGCGCAAGAGCGGTCCCGGGAGCGGGAGGAAATGGCACAACGCCTCAGGGAAAACGACGCTTTGCTGCGGGATAACGAACGCTCAGTCCATCACATCGTCGCCGTAGGACTCGGTGAAGCAGAAGCCGCCGTTGAGGAGCTCACCGTGGACGACCCAAACCAAGCCGATAATCCAGCGATATCGCGGCTGAAGAAGTCACTCAAAGACGTGAGAGAAGCGCTGGGATAACGCTCACGATGTCTCCGGCGTGTTCCCTTGCTTGGATGAACCTTGAAATACACCAACATTGGACGTGCCGCAGCCTTAAAGAGAGCCGCTCAACGCTCGGCGATCAACAACCTAACCGCCAGCAATAAGAAGACGACGCCAGCCGTGGTGTGCATCAGCTTGGGTGCACGAGGCGATGCGCGTAGCCACCCACCTACGATGCCGGAAAACCAGGCGACCCCGCCAAACACTAGCAGCGTAGCTAGCATGAACCAGCCACCGAGCTGGAGTATTTGCAGCGCCATGGATCCGGCGTTGGGGTCAGTGAATTGTGGCAAGAACGCGAGAAAGAAGATCGCGACCTTGGGGTTGGTCACATTCATGACGATACCGCGCAAATACAGCGATGCCGCACTGGTGGCCACGACATCGCGGCCGCTTTCTGTTTCAGCCGATGAACGAAAAGCGCCCCACGCAAGGTAGAGCAAATACCCGGCACCGGCGAATTTCAAGGCATTAAACGCGAGTTCGGAGGTGGCGATCACACCCGCGACACCGACAGCAACCAAGGCGGTGTGGACAATCAACCCTGTGCACAACCCCGCCGTTACGCTGAGCCCCATGCGACGGCCACCCAATGCCGCCTGAGTCAGCACAAACAAATTGTCTGGGCCGGGCGTGAGTGCTAACAGCAGCGCCGCTGTAAAAAATACGGTAACCGTGTCGATTGCCAGCAATAGCCGCGATCTCCTATAGGGTGGTGGCTTGTGGAAGTTGCACGATCGACAGGCTGACGTCACCTGCGTGACGGCAGGTGCACCGCAAGCCTTCATATCAGGATTTGACTCATTGCCCGTCAGCGCCACATAAAAAGGCGCTGGCATGGGGCTCAAGATACCTGCTAATTTGCCAACCAAGAGATTTATTCGTAGACGCAATACTATGACACTCACCATCACGAGCATTCGCGATATGGCGCAACCTGCGCGCTCGCCGGGACGAGCCGCAGCCCGCCGGATATTGGCCACTGCCAGCATCTTGCTGACCGGAGGTTTGCTGACAGCCTCGCCGCTCAGCGCCCAAACTGCGGGTGAAGTATTCCGGGTCTCGCTGGAGGAGCCCGTACAGGGTGAAAGTCACTCCGGGGTTGGCAACCTGCGAGGCTGGGCGATTGCTACCGACGGCATAGAAAAAATCAGCGTTTACGTGGACGGTGTGTATGCCTTCGATGCGCCCTACGGGGGGGAGCGCACCGATGTGGGATCTGCTTTTCCTGATGTAGCGAGATCTGCGCAGTCCGGGTTCTCTCTCGCCTATAACTATAGCGAGCTCGATGCGGGTACACACACGATCCGCGCCACAGCGCAGACCACGAGTGGCGCCACGCTGAGCAGCGAGGCGACCTTTACAGTGCTCAGATTTGAATCGAGTTTTATCAGCGACCCACAACAGGTCGATATTTCTTCCGCGCAATGCGTCATTAACGGCCAGCAAATCACGCTGATCGACGCCTTGATCGAAGGTCGAGCGACCGACATCACGCTGCAGTGGCGCACCGCCACTCAGGGTTTTGAATTCCTCGATGTTCGCTGAGGAGACGGTGATGACGCGATTAGTAAAAATTTGCTCCTCGACACTGGCGGTTTGCGCAGCGCTGGGACTCTCCTCACTCTCCACTGTGACGGCTGCCGATACCGTCGATTCAGTGCTGGTGGCCCCACGCCCCAATCTAAGCAGCAAAAGCTGGCTTGAACCCCTGCGGCGTACTCAAGCGGCGCTGCGCGTCGATATCGAGGCGCCCGACCCGGGCAGCTTTAAGAAGCAGCCGCCCCCGAAGGTGGGCGCGCCGCTGCAGATAGGTTTTGCAAGACAGCTACCTGCCAGGTTCGAATCTCAATCACTGTCGGGCAACGACGCATGGATTCAGGGCGCGGACGGCCGCTGGTCACTGTTGATTGATATTCGCTCTACGGAGGCCAAAGCCCTGCGCTCGAGCCTCATCGTCGAACGTCTCCCCGAGGGTAGTCAGCTCACCTTCTATACGGCTGACGGCACCGCCCTCGACCAACATTCCGTCACATTGGCACAGGGGAAAACCATTTGGTCCCCCACGGCGCACGGGGATGCAATGACCATTCAATTGCAGTTACCCAAAGGCCGTGGTCCTGAGCAGGCCGAGATCGCCTTGGGCCCAATCTCCCATTTTGTGGTGTCACCGCTGGACGGCAAAGCATTACTCGACTTTGAAAAGGCCGCCGGCGCCTGCAACCTCGACGCCGCCTGCTACCCGGAATACGAGCCATTGCGGCAAGCGGTATCACGCATGATCTACACGTCAGGCGGCAGTTCCTTCACCTGCACCGGCACGTTGGTCAACGACATGGATGCTGA
>JAZBOZ010000287.1:0-5650 GCA_036351405.1 Halieaceae bacterium | reverse complement strand
TTTGATCCAGGATCGGCATCTGAGGGATACCGAACACGAGATCACCCGTCATTTGGGTTTCCCACCATACTGCGGTCGCAGTACCCGGTACCGGCATGCCAACAAGCGGTCCGATTTCAAACAGTTTGTACGCGTACGGGAACATGTGGGCGTTGGAGTAATTTCCTTCGTTCATGACCACGGCTGATGGGCGTGTCCAGCTCTCCTCAGGGGCGCCGCGCACAATACGACCGCGATGACCCATATTGAAATAGCGCCGTCCATCAAGGAGCTTCAGTAGGTCGTCATGCAGCCAACCACCGCCGTTAAAGCGCGTGTCCACGATCACCGCTTCTTTGTCGAAATTGCGGCCGAACAGCTCAGAAAACGCCTGCCGGAAACCGCTGTCGCTCATTGAGCGGATATGGAAATAGCCAATACGCCCGTCGGAACGCTCTTCAACGATGGCTCTGCGACGCTCAATCCAGCGGTCATACAGTGCGGACTGCTCCTTGTCTCGGGACCAGGCGCGTATGCGCAGTGGGCTCATCGGTTTGCCGTCGCGTTCCAGAGTGACTCTCAGTAGTTCGTTCGCTTGGCGGTTGAGTAACTGCCATGCATTTACCGAATTTTCGATCGTTGTGCCGTTGATAGCGACCAAACGGTCACCGACTTTTACATCCAGACGCTCGCGGTCCAGCGGGCCATCGGGAAGTAATTCAGCAATGATCAGTCCGGGTTTCTCGTCGGTGGTAAAGATCGCACCGAGTGAGGCGGTGGCATCTGCATCACTTCCGCCGCCACCGCGATAGTACATACCAGTGTGGCTGGCGTTCAGCTGACCCAGAAGTTCTGACATCAGCGTCGCGAAATCACGGTTATTGGAAACCGCGGCTACCTTGGACTCGTAAGCATCGCGCAACTGTTGCCAGTCGAGATCGTGATAGCCAGGATCGTAGAACTTGTCTTCCACCTGCCGCCACACATGTTCGAACAGGTAATGACGTTCTGCATCCGACTGCAGTGCCATCTCACCGCTGACTTTGACCGGTGTGAGATCGATGCTGTCCCCTAGCTCGCTGTGCATCAGCTGGCCGTCAGCCAGTATTACGATCCCTTTATCATCATTGACCAGCTTCAGTTCTGCGCTGTCCGCGTTGAGTTTCGCCACACGCTGGGTTTCGTCATCGCGCAGCTTGCGGCGCCACAAGTCATAACCACCCTCGGTGCGTGCCAGATAGTAGAGCGCTGATAGATCGCTGGTTAGCGCCGCACCCGCAAGGTCAGCGCTGTGATCGGTGAGTCGCACGACTCGTTTTTCAATGTCGTCGAAATCAATGCTGATAGGCGCATCTTCCGCCCGAGGTTCAGGCAGGTTCAGCAACGCATTCACGTCCACTTTCGTTTCGTCGCTCTTTTCGTTCTTCTCCTCGTCACTTTTTTCATCGCTTTGCTCCTCTTCCTCACCACCCAGTGATTCGAGAAGACTGAATTCCTGCTTATCGAGGTTGTACTTAAGCCAGCCGGATTCGGTCAGGAAGGCGGCAACTACATCCTCTTCAGCACCCCAACTGCCATGGGAGCGCTCACCGAAGCGGTCGGTACGCCAGATGACGACATCGCCGCTGGCGTGCCAGGTGGGCTGTCCGTCGTGGTAGCCGTTAATGCTGATATCACGGGGCGCAGTATCACCGTCGACTCGCGCGACACCGATATCTTTATAAAACCAGTAGCCCCGCGGTGCGTAGTCAGCGCTGAGCCATTCACTGTCGGGTGACCAGCTGAACGTGATGTCGCCATCGGCATAGGAGTAGTTATATTGATTGCTGAAGATCGTGCGCGGATTAGAGCCATCACGGTCAATGACGCGAACTTCATCACGATTCTCGATGAATGCAATCATCTCGCCATTGGGACTGTAGGCGGGCTGAAATGCCGTGCCATCCTGCACGCCGTAAACACGTTTCGAGGTAAAAGCAGTGGCTGCCGAGAAACGCGGCTCGTTGCTGTCAGTGATAGTGGATTCGTGAATCTCCCAACCCTGATCATATTCCGCCGCGTAAAGCAGGGTACGGCCATCCGGCGAGAATGACACGGAGCGTTCCTGCTCGGGTGTATTCGTGACACGAACTGTTGTCCCAAATTCGGTGTCAGTGACAAAAATTTCCCCCCGGCTGACGAACGCGATTTCGTCGCCCTCGGGCGAGACTGCAAATTCGGAAATGGCAGCGGACGCGGACAGCGGGGCAGAGGTGCCGCGAAGTCGCGGTGCCTGTAGGCGAATATCCAGCAGCTGGGGTGACGCACCTGGCGTGAGCGTAAACAGCTCCCCGTGCAATGAGTACACCAGCGTGCCATCGAGACTCGCCGACAGCTCACGTGCGGGGTAAAGCTCGTGCTCAGAGAGCATTTCGCTGCTGCCATCTTTCAGCGATAGCTTGCGAACGTTAAAAGTGCTGCCTTCGTATTCCGAGAGCAAGTAAAGCGTATCGTTACGACCCGGGACGGGACTATGGTCCCCGCCCGGGTTTTCCGTCAGCTGCTGGTGCTCTCCGGTCCGGATGTTGTAGTGCCAAATATCACGCGCGAAGGCATTCAAATCGCGTTGCCGCCACTCGTTCTCGTAAGACTTTTCCTCGCGGTAAAAAATGTGCTGCCCGTCCTCGCTATAACGCGCTTCCCGGGCAGGGTTGGTGAAAACCATGCTCGGTGTGCCGCCACTCACGGCAACTTCGTAAAGCTCGGGCAATGCACCGGTGGGGAAATAGCTGGAGTCGACGCTGTCTTGGCGGGCAGAGCTAAAAAGCACTTTAGCGCCGTCTGGGGAAAAGTCACTGGGGTAGTCATTCGCGTCATGATGTGTGAGACGTTTGAGATCGCTGCCGTCAGCATTCATCACGAAGACATCCAGATCGCCGAAGCGATCGGAAGCAAAGGCAATTCGCTTGCCGTCTCTTGACCAAACTGGATAGCCCTCCCAACTGCTGTCGATGGTCAGCGGCGTTGCTGCACCTCCATCCGCCGAGACGCGCCACAGATCGCCATGCGCGGCAAACAGTATGTGTTTGCCGTCTGGTGACATGGCCGGCTGTCGGTACCAAGTGTCTGAGGCGGCAGTGGTGGGCAACGCGGCGCTGCTCACAGCAACGACCGCAACAGCCAGCGCGTGTCGGTGCAGCGTACGGTTGAATCCAGATTCCATAACAAATGCCTGAAAATCGTTGTGATAAGAATGAATTAGCTTAGCATTCGTGGGCCAGCAATGGCTGCACCAGTGACCTAAAATGATCTGTTCACTATGGGTCTGCCTTGACGCGATTGGTCAAACGGGTGATGGGGCGTCTATGATGGCCCGACCAATTCGGGAGCTGCTATGCCAAATGAAGAGGCGTCTTTTCAATCGCTGTCCGTCGCGAAGACATCCGAAGGTGCGACACGCCGGGTCGGCTTCGAGCTGGAATTCTCGGGTTTAGACCTGGAGCAAACTTCACAGGCGGTGTTAAGCGCCTTGGGTGGCGAAATCGATCGTAAGAGCGTCGCAGAGCATGAGATTTCGGTGCCTGACCTTGGCACGTTTGGTATCGAGATCGATTGGGCGTTCCTTAAGCGTAACGCCGATGCGGCGGGTAAGGGCGAGCGCGAATGGGTGGAGCCGCTGAGTCAACTTGCGCCACTGCTCGTACCGATCGAGGTTGTGGCACCACCGATTGCTGCTGATCGGTTGGACTGTTTGTCGCCGATGGTCGCGGCATTGCGTGAGGCGGGTGCTCAAGGTACGGAAGAGTCACTGATCGCCGCGTATGGCGTCCATATCAACACAGAAATCCCGGATCTCACGGCGAAAACACTACACCGTTATTTGAAAGCTTTTGCATTGTTACAGTGGTGGTTGATGGATGCGCACGCGGTTGATCCCGCCCGTCGTTTGTCGCCGTACATCGATCCATGGCCGGAAGCGTATTTGCACGAGGTTTTAACGCTGGAGGATCCGGACCATGCGAACTTGATCGACAGCTACCTGGCTCACAATGCCACACGTAATCGAGCGTTGGACATGCTGCCATTACTGGCCCATATCGACGAGTCAAGCGTTCGTGCAGTGGTGGATGATGATCGAATCAATGCACGCCCCGCATTCCATTATCGGTTACCCAACTGTCAGATTGAAAAGCCCGATTGGAACTTGGCGTCGAGCTGGAATCTTTGGTGTGTCGTCGAGGCGCTGGCAAACAATGCGGTGGGTCTGAACACGTTGGCAGGTGAGTTCGTGGATTCAGATCGATTGATTATCGGTGTATCTCGATCCGAATGGGTCAAGCGGATGAACAGTTGGCTAGTCGACCACGCATTGGTGTAACAGGTGACGGCCGACGCTGGGCTCCCAGTTGGTGGTGTCTCGCACTGGCTGTTCGCTTGGTGGGGGGTGATCCGGTGCGCATTAGTGTGCGCCACGAAGCTGGGACACAGCCGCTGCATGGCCTGATTATCAGCGGTGGCAATGATATTGGCCCGGACCTCTATGGGGGAGAGGAGGCGCCAAAAGCGAGGATCGACAGCGCGAGAGACGCGCTCGAGGTGCACTGGATACAGACGGCATTGGACCAGGGGTGGCCGATGCTCGGTATATGTCGTGGCGCTCAACTGATTAATGCCGTCCTCGGCGGCAGCTTGCATCAGGACATCAGACCCCTGCGTCGCTACACCTACAACCGTCCTGGTCTTTTGCCCACTAAACAAGTGTTTCTAGAGCCCGACTCGCGAGTCAACGCGATTTTTCGCCGCCGTCGACTGCGGGTGAACAGTTTGCATCATCAAGCCATCGATGTGCCCGGCAACGGCCTGAGCGTTGTAGGGCGCGACCTCGACAATATATGCCAAGCAATCGAGCATATAGATCGCCAGCCAGTGATTGGCGTCCAGTGGCACCCGGAGTACTTGTTTTACCTGCCGGCACAGCTACGCTTGTTCCGCTGGCTGATCAATGAGGCAGCCACTTGATCGATTATCTGGTTCTATTTGGATCTGCGTTCCTCGCCGCGACGATTTTGCCTTTTTACTCCGAGGCGGTTCTGCTGTTCATGCTGTCGGAGGGTCAAGATCCTCTGCTGCTTTTTTTGGTGGCGACGACGGGTAACACGCTTGGTTCAGTCGTGAATTGGTTTCTCGGTCGCTATTTGCTGACCTTCCAGCATCGAAAATGGTTTTGGTTTAAGCCTCAACAGATTCAGCGCGCCCAAGATTGGTTTCAACGGCGCGGTATTTGGTCATTGTTATTCGCCTGGCTGCCGGTTGGCGGTGATGCATTGACGCTCATTGCCGGCGTTATGCGGATTCGATTGCCCGTATTCATTGCACTGGTCGCGGTGGGGAAGGGCATTCGTTACGGCGCCGTGATGGCGTTCGGTCAAATCGTACCTATCTTCTAGTCGCATCGAACTTTTCACAACCTTCAGGGCGCAGCACTAGCATGATGACTGCGCCCACTGCGCTGCCTGCGGTATTGAGCAGCAAGTCGAGCGCTGATGACGCGCGGGTAATCATGAGGGTTTGCGTAAGCTCTATCCCCAAGCTGATAGCAAAGCCTGCCACCAGGGCCATGAGCAGACGTACCTGCCAACGCGCCGTGCCCAATGCCAACAGCATACCTAGCGGGATGAACCCAAGCACGTTG
>JAZBOZ010000286.1:0-3123 GCA_036351405.1 Halieaceae bacterium | reverse complement strand
GTCTACGACTGTGTTCGGGGTCAGACACTCGAATTCGGCGCCCCCGAGTTCGACAGTTCAACCCCATTTTGAGGTGGTTTTGGCACTAGGAACCTAGTGTTTATGCGGGTTTCAGGGCCAAAATCCGCAAACCTCTGTGGTGGCACGTTTTTGGGTATTTGGAGCTTGTTGACGAGATATTTCTGCGTGCTATCTTGGTGGCATGCATGTCAAGGTCACACGGTCCGGTCTGCGGCGCTACGTCCAGCTCGTCGAGTCCTTCCGCGACGACGATGGGCGTGTTCGCAAGCGGACGGTCGCATCTCTCGGCCGCCTCGATCAGGTCGGCGGCTCGCTCGATGCAGTGATCAACGGCCTGCTGAAGGCCACGGGCCGCTCCCCGGCGCTTGCGAAGGACGGTGCACCGGATATTCAGTTCGAATCCGCCAAGACACTGGGGTCTGTGTGGGCGCTGCATGGCCTCTGGCAAACCCTGGGTTTTGGTGAGTTGCGCCGCGTATTCCGCCGCTCCCGGCACCGCACGGATATTGAAGCACTGACGCGTGCGATGGTGTTCAACCGCCTGTGCGATCCGGAGTCGAAACTCGGCGTGCTGCGCTGGCTCGAGACTGTTGCGTTGCCCGATATGCCGCCGGAGCCGATCACCCATCAGCAATTGCTGCGCGCGATGGATGCGCTGATCGACAAGGTCGACGATGTCGACAAGATCGTCGCCAGTCTGCTGCGTCCTCTTATCGATCAGGATCTTTCGGTGATCTTCTACGACCTCACGACGATCCGCGCTGAGGGCGTCACCACGCTACCCGATGATGTGCGCCAGTTCGGTCGCGCCAAGGAGGGCGTGATTGCGCGGCAGTTCGTGCTCGGCGTTGTACAGACCGCGGATGGCCTGCCGATTTACCACGAGGTGTTTGATGGCAACGTAGCCGAGACATCCACGCTGTTACCGACGCTCACCAAAGTGTTGTCGCGATTCTCCTCGGTTCGCCGACTCATACTGGTCGCTGATCGCGGCCTGCTCAGTCTCGATAATCTCAACGCTCTGAAGGAGGTGATGTTGCCGAGCGGCGAACCGCTGGAGTTCATCGTGGCAGTGCCGGGGCGGCGCTATAGCGAATTCCTCAAGCTGCTGAAGCCCTTTCACCAAAAGCATTGCGAAGACGCCCAGGAAGAGGTGATTGGCGAAGAGTCGTGGGAGTCGATGCGCCTGATACTGGCGCACAATCCCGTGACCGCGGCAGAGCAGACCAGTAAGCGCCAGACGCGCATTGATGAACTGATTCGCGAGGGTGATGCCTGGGCGGGAAAGCTCGATGAGCAGGACGCCGGCACCCGACAGCGCGGCAGGCCCCTATCCGACAGCGGTGCCAAGGCGCGCTTTTTCCATGCGGTGGCCGAGGCGCGGCTGTCGCGGATTATCAAAGTCGATCTCAAGAGCGACGAGTTCAGCTACGACATTGACGAGAAGGCGCTCGAACACGCCAGAATGATGGATGGCAAGCTGCTGCTGGTCAGCAATGCTGCAGATCTGCCTGCCGCTGAAATCATTACACGTTACAAGTCGCTGGCAGATATTGAGCGTGGGTTCCGGGTACTGAAATCCGATCTGGACATTGCGCCTGTTTATCACCGGCTGCCGGAGCGCATCCGGGCGCATGCACTCATTTGCTTCATCGCGCTGGTTTTACACCGCGTCATGCGCAGTCGCCTGGCATCCGCCGGCATCGGTCTCTCACCCGATCGTGCACTGGAGCAGCTACAACGTATTCAACACCACCGTATCCGTATTGCGGAGGGCGATCCGGTTACTGGGGTATCGGAGATCAGCAAGGAGCAGGCCGGCGTATTCGCCGCGCTGGGTGTCAGGAAGCCCAGTACCGCAACGCAACTTTCCCTGTTGTAGTGGAGCGTTTTTGAGCGCACTCCAATGAAAACAATGGTTTACGCGGCGAACTGTCGAACCCCGGTGTGTAGGAAAGTGATTGCTCATGCATAGCTGAAGCGCGGGCGCCAGGTACGTAGTGGTCGGACTCACTTCCTGGTGGATGCAGCGTTGGTGCAGTGTGGTACCTTTCGGTGCCAGAAAGCTGACATTCGGGTGACCGTCGGCTGTCGACCCGAAGCCGACGGGAGCACCTTCCCTGCGCGGGTCCGCTTTCGCCTATGTTGAGACGTTCCAGTTCCACAAGCGCGATAGCTGTTGCCGACCCGAATCGGTCGGTCCGGCAGTGGCGCCAAAGTGTCAGGATTTTTTACACCACCCGTAACGACTCTGAAGAAGGGAAACAATTTCTCTATATTTTTCAATAACCTGACGCTATGGCGTGCTTCTTGCTTACTCAGGTCACATAACTACACGGAGTAAAATTATGAAAGCACAACAATTCGTCGGCTCACTTTTACTAATCTTAGTGGCGCATAGCACCAACGCCAGCCTCATGACCAGTCTCCCCTATGATAATGCTGGCTGCTGCGGGGGTGCCGAACGAGGCTACTGGTTCACGTCACCAGTCGACTTCCAAATGGAGTCCATTTTTTTAAATACCTCGAGTGGCCTTTCGAGCGATTTTAACTTTGACGTGTTGCGGTTTACCGCTATCCCCGTTTTTAACCCGGCAAGCAACAGCTTCACCACGCTTCTCGCAGAGGACGGAGTTAGCGGGGATTACAGTTTCGCGACTCCTATTAGTTTCGCTTCAGGCGACATTATTGGCTTGTTGGCATATGATGTCGGATCTAGCAGAACACCGTATGCATCGCCAGCGTCAACGCTCACCATTGACGGCGGATCTGTTAGCGCCACTCGCCTCTATCGCCAGAGCTTAGGCCTTAACGATCCAGTGGGTTCCGAACCGGGCTTCTCGACGGGTGCGATCGGCTTCAGCTATTCGATTGGCACGCCCGAGGCAGTACCAGCCCCCGCCACCCTCGCTCTCTTCGGTCTCGGCCTTGCAGGCCTAGGCTGGTCACGACGTAAAAAAGCGTAACGAGAGCTCTTGGTGTAGCCCACTTCGGTGGGCTTTTTATTGCCTGCGATTTGAGGCCGATGACTCAAAGTGGTCGGAAGCAGTCGTTTAAATCATGGGGTTCTGCGGTGCCCTAAGGACCGCTCTGTGGTGACAG
>JAZBOZ010000285.1:0-2801 GCA_036351405.1 Halieaceae bacterium | reverse complement strand
TGGGAGCTAGTGCCTGACGATCGACGCCCGGAGATGACCTTTGAGGTCGAGTTCAACCCGACGGGAAGCGTCGGTGTGTCCTACCCGCCGATCACGCCCCAGTGCGCGGCTCAACCCCCGGGAACGGCCTCCTTGGCGATACCCCTGAACCCGTTATGGCTGCTGCTTGGTACCGCACTGGGCCTGGCTGGCATCGGCAGCCGGCGCCTGGCTCAGGCGCGCTGAATTCGGCACGGCGGGTTTTGCGCCCAGGCTGCGACCGCTGATTTGACCTGGCGGATGATCTCTCGACAGTCAGCGAGTATGGCGCGGGGCCTTCAACTCGGGAGGCCAAGCCGCGGGCGGCTGAGATCGTCAGCGTCCGAGCCGAGGTGCACAAGGCGGGAACATCGCTTTACTGCGGCACGCAATCGCCAGCTCGCTTCAGGAACGGCTGATTACATTCCCAGTCGTTTCCCGAATAATCCAGGTGAGCGTTCTCAGGTACCTGCAGGGCGATGCAGGCCGTCTCGGTCGCCCTGTAGCCCCGATTGCAATTCCAGCCGGGTCCGTAGGATTCATCTGACAAAAATGCGTTCGCGGGTATCTTGATCGCAATACAGGCGTTCTCAGTCGCTCGAAACCCACGCATGCATTTCCAACCGGTTCCGTAGGAAGCGTCGCTGAGGTATCCGTTTGCCGGTACCTGGATGGCGACGCAGTTGCCAGCCTCCGCCCGGTACCCCGCCTCGCATTCCCAACCGGTACCAAACGAGGCGCTCGACAAGTATCCATTCGGTGGCACCTTGATGACGACGCACTTATCGCCGCTCTTTTGAAATCCGCGATCACATTTCCATGTATCGCCGTTTGTGGAACTCAGATGGGCATTCGCCGGCGTCTTGACCGCCAAGCACGACTCACCAGTCTCCCGATAGCCCCAGGTGCACCTCCAGCCGCGCCCGTAGGAGGTATCCGTTGAATATGCATTGGCCGGCACCTTGACCACGTTGCAGATGCCGTCGACCTTTCGATAGCCCCGATCGCACGTCCACCCGCCCCCATAGCGACTCGAGCTCGCATTCTCGGGCATATCGTCGGAGCGAACCTGAGCGAACACGGGGCTGGAGGAGGCTGTCAGAAGAGCAACCAGCATCACCAGGCGAATGCCTGGGGCGTGTGTTCGTCGCGGTGACATCGCTGTCACTGCGTTGGGCGTATATGGTGCGATTGTGCAGTTCATCAATGTTTGCAGCAGGAATACCGGGCTGAGGTCTGTACGGCAGCGCACATTGAGTATGGGCCATCTGCCCAGTACCGCGAGGTATGTACGCTAGCGCACGGATTTCACTCGCCGGGAAGTGCAGAATGCCCATCGGAACTTAGCTCTTGCCTGCCTGAAAGGCGCAGTCATGGAACGACAAACCAGCTGTCTTGTGTGTATGACTGCGGGGCGCTCAACTTGGGTCGGTTTCGCCTAAATGGGTCTTCGCAGTTTCTTCACGGGGATCGGGTGCGCGACGCAGACCCGCGTTCCGATCTTCGTTGGGAGTGCGCGGTGATGAAGCTGGACTTTCCGAACCCAAGCCGTAGCTTCGACGAGAGTGGTGAGCGCATACGCTTTTGGGGCTATGACCGCACGATTGAGGTTTGCTTCTTCGTGGAATGCGAAGCACTCAAGAGGCTATCTCCCAACGTGGGGGCATCGGAAACTGGATACCTCGAGGCATTCGATCAAGCATGCAGCCGGATTCATGAGGTTGCCGACAAGGTCTATGTTCGCGGTCGTCGTGGTAAGGGTGCTTATGCGTACGTGCTGTCGGCGGCAGACTTCTGAAACGTTCGTACCCTGGGTACCGGCCAACGCCGACAAAGCAGCCGCATAGACAGCGCTGCGCTCAGCGCGCCAGTAATGGTGTTTACAGGCTGCTCTCTCGCAAAGACTGGACCAGTGTGTTCGGCACCGATAAGCATTTTCTAAGACGCGTCAACGCGCGTTTCCATGAATCGCGCAGGTAGCGGCGATGAATTTGCGCGCTTGCAGCGAAGTTATGGGCTCTGTCTCCGGCGAGGAGCAATCCCGGCCTGTACTCGGAAGAACGATGTGCGGGGCGCGTCTTCTGTTGGTTAGCGCCCGATCGTGTGCCGCCATTCACGACACAAAAGGAAAAATTGCTTGAGTCGACCGTGGAAGACTGCCAACTCGAATCGGTTCAGGCTTTGGCGATGGCTTGACCTGCATCTGACAATGTTTCGCTCTGGGCTAAACGGCGCGCCTTTGCAGTCGCTCAACGACGAGCCGCCGCTGCACGCAGAGTTGTTCAGTAGCGAGCAGATGGAGCAACACGGCCTGCACCTCGCATCGGCCCACCGCTTGACGCCGGGACGCGTCCCCGACCGGTTGCTGACGCGGTTAGCAGCGAACGAGGGGGTGCTGACCCGGACTCGCGACCGGCTGATGAAGGCGGTGGCGGCGAAGCACCGTATCAGCCCCGCCGGGGAGTGGCTGCTCGATAACTTTTATCTTGTCGAAGAGCAGATTTGCACGGCCAGGCGCCACCTGCCCAAGGGCTACAGTCGGGAACTGCCGACACTGGCCAACGGCGCGTCGGCCCAGCTACCGCGAGTTTATGACATCGTGCTGGAGACCATCGCCCACGGTGACGGGCGGGTGGAGACGGACAGTCTCAGCCGTTTTCTCGCGTCCTACCAGACGGTCACGCCGCTCCGACTGGGCGAGTTGTGGGCCATCCCCATCATGCTGCGCCTCGCGCTGATCGAGAATCTGCGCCGCGTTGCCATACGGATTGCTGCCGGCAGTG
>JAZBOZ010000284.1:0-2134 GCA_036351405.1 Halieaceae bacterium | reverse complement strand
GGTGATCTCTGCGCCCGGCTTCATGGCGAAGATCGCCAACAGCGCCTCGCCGTATTTTTCATCTGGAACACCAATCACAGCGACTTCGACAACCCCGGGCAGCCCTGCGAGCACGTTTTCTACTTCAACGGGATACACATTCTCGCCGCCTGTCACCACCATGTCTTTGAGGCGGTCGCGCAGGAATACGTAACCGTCTTCATCGATAAAACCGGCATCACCGGTCATGACCCAGCCATCAACCAGCGTTTTCTCGGTGGCGTCAGGGCGGCCAAAGTACTCGACCATGTTGCTTGCTGAGCGCAGGCAGATTTCACCGGTGACACCCGCTGCGACGCGATTACCGTCGCTGTCGATGATCTTCACCTCGTTACCCGGGCAAGTCTTGCCGCAGGAGCGCAGCAAGTGCGCTTCGCCATTGAGTGCGCGCTCGTGATCTTCCGGGGGCAGTGCGAGTACGGTTCCTGTGGTCTCCGTCATGCCGTAGACCTGCGTGAAGTCGCACTTGAACAGCGCCATCGCCTCGCGCAGCAGGGTTTCGCTGATCGGTGCTGCGCCATAGGCAATGCTCTCCATCGAACTGAGATCGTACTGCTCGACGTTGGGCACCAGCTTCACGATTGCCTGCATCATCGCGGGCACCATAAACATAGTGTTCACGCGGTCACGCTGAATGGTTTCGACCACGCGCACAGGATCGAAGGCCTCCTGCAGGATGCAGTGACCGCCAGTCGCAAGCGTGAGGTAGGCAATGCCCGCGCCGCCAATATGGAACATTGGCGCAACACAACAATCAACATTGTCGGAGGTGTATTGGCCGTTGTTGGACAGGCCCATCATGCCCACCAGCGAACCGATATTGCGATGCGAAAGCACCACACCCTTGGGTTTGCCGGTAGTGCCCGATGTGTAGAGCTGCAGTACGGGTGCGCGCTCGTCCATATATCGATCACTGACAACAGGGGTTTTGTTGCCGTCAATCACCGCCTTTAATTGCTGCTCGGCATCCTCCCGATTCGCGATCAGCCGGGTCTTGCCGGTGCGCGCACCGATAGTGGCAGTGATGATTTCGTCGATTTGGTTGTCGGTAACAAACAAGACCTCAACGCCCGCATCATCGAGGATGAAGGCAATCTCGGGCGGTGCGAGCCTGAAGTTAACCGATACGGTGACCGCACCAATCCGGCTGCCGGCCAAGAACACCGCGAGGTGTGCCGCTGAATTCAAGCCGAGCACGCCGATCCGGTCACCCGGTTTCACGCCCATGGAAAGCAGCTCGTTGGCCACTGAATGCGAGGCAGCCACGAGATCGGCGTAGTGCCACTGATAGTCATGGGCGAAGACAGCAGTGTTATGCGGCCGACGGTCGGCCTGATAATCCACGGGGGCGTGATACAGCATAATGATTCTCTTTATTGTTTTGGGGTGAAGCAGAATCTAGGCAAGCCGCAGGGAGGATGCAAGCCGTAGCCGACGTGCTTGATAATTTGTTTCGCTCGCGGAACGAGCTGCTGAGCCTGGTTGTCGTCTAGCCAGACCTTTTTTGGCCATGGATGGCCAAAACAGAGCGCCCATGGATGGCTCGAGCGTGTCTGGCTAGACGACAACCAGGGTCGGTAGCGGCCCGGACTTTGTGCCCATCTTTTCGGGTATGGCCGCAAACGGTCCTGCATGGCTGTACTCCGACAACTCGCCACGTCAACAGCGTGTGGTCGCCCCAGACTGGAGTTGTTAGTCTGTGACGCATAAAAACAATCCATAGGAGGCCGGTATGGATATGCCCGCCGATTACCCCATCACTCGCGCCTGTCTCGGCGACGTCCCGCAGTTCGACGATGCGCCGAGCTGGATCTACACGCTGGATAATCCCTATCTCCACGGCGTGTACGCACCATTGGATCGGGAGTGCGAAGCCGATGCGTTGCCGGTCGAAGGTGAGTTGCCCGCCGATCTAGCGGGTAGCTATTACCGCAATGGCGCCAACCCGCGGTTTCAGCCCGCTAACCGCTATCACCCATTCGATGGTGATGGGATGGTGCATGCGGTTCATATCGATAATGGCTGTGCGAGCTATCGCAACCGCTGGATAGCCACCGAGGCTTTAGAAGACGAGCTCGCGGCGGGGCGCTCCTGG
>JAZBOZ010000283.1:0-10339 GCA_036351405.1 Halieaceae bacterium | reverse complement strand
GCTGCGATCGTTCGTCCTGACACTCAACGACGATGCCCGTCGGGATATGTGTCAGCCGCACCGCTGAATCCGTGGTGTTGACGTGCTGACCGCCTGCACCCGAAGAGCGAAATGTATCGACCCGCAGATCGGCTTTGTTCACTTCGATGGCCTCAACCTCATCGGGCTCTGCCATCACCGCCACCGTGCAGGCGGAGGTATGGATCCGCCCCTGCGATTCGGTCTCCGGCACGCGCTGCACCCGGTGGGCACCCGACTCAAACTTGAGATGCGCGTACACATCATCGCCACAAACCCGAGAAATCAGTTCCTTGTAGCCGCCATGCTCTCCCGGCCGTTCGGATATCACCTCAATGCGCCAACCTTTGGCTTCGGCATAGCGGCTGTACATGCGAAACAGATCCCCCGAAAAAATCGCGGCTTCATCACCACCGGTGCCGGCACGAATTTCCAGAAAAACATTATTGGCATCCCGGGGATCTCGGGGCAGTAATAGCAGTTCAAGCTCAGACGCCACGGCTTCAATGGCAGCGCCCGACTCTTCCAATTCAGCGGCAGCCATCTCCCGCAATTCAGGGTCAGGATCCTCCAGCATCTCGCGCGCGGATTCGACATCTGCCCGCAGCTGGCGATAGCGCTCGTAAGTAGACACCACCTCATCTAGCTGCGCGTATTCTCGGGATAAGTCACGAAAGCGCGCTTGATCGGCGATCGTCTCGGGGTCGCCCAGCAGTGCTGCCACCTCCTCGTGACGATCTCGGAGGCTCTCGAGTTTTCCGATTAATGTTGGTTTCACTGGAGCGTTGTATTCTCGTCGCGCTCAACGCCATCGGCGTCGACCCCGAGTATTGCGGCTACGGTCGAGACCTTGGATGGATCACCCTCTCGAGCCAGCTGGCGCAGACCTGTGGTAGGTGCATGGATTAACTTGTTGGTGAGATCGCGGGCGAGTCGCTGAAGCACATCGGGAGCTGCATCACCTCGCTCCAGCGCCTTCAAAGCCTTGGCAATCTCTCGCTCCTGGATCGCGAGTGCAGACTCACGATAGCTGCGAACCAAACTCGCCGAGCGGCGCACAAGGAGCGCAGATTCAATATCTCCCATACCGGCGGTGATAATGTCGTCAGCACGACTGGCCTCGTCGGCTCGCAGCCGCATGTTTTCCTCGACCACGTCACGCAAGTCATCCACGGTGTAGAGATACACGTCGGAGAGTTCAGCGACCTGCGTTTCGATATCACGGGGAACTGCGAGATCCACCAGCAACATAGGCCGCCATCGCCTCGCCTTGGCCGCAGCCTCCACTGCACCTTTACCCAAAATAGGCAGTTGGCTCGCAGTGGAGCTGATAACAATATCCGCCTCTGCCAACCTGTCGGGCACATCAGCAAGCAGGATGGCCTCAGCCTCGAACTGCTCTGCCAGAGACTCAGCCCGAGCTTGCGTGCGGTTGGCAATCACCAATTCGCGAATACCCGCTTCACGCAGATGCCGGGCCACCAGCTCGATCGTTTCACCGGCCCCGAGCAGCAACGCCTTGCTTTGGCTCAAATCGCTAAAAATATGCCCAGCCAGATCGACCGCAGCATAGGCCACTGACACAGGGTTTTCGCCAATAGCAGTGTCGGTACGCACCTTTTTGGCCAGCCGGAACGACTCCGGGAACACCTGACCCAGCCGGCTTCCAATCGCGCCTGCCTCTATCGCCACCGCATAGGCGGACTTGAGCTGGCCAAAAATCTGCGGCTCACCCAGCACCATGGAATTCAGCCCGGCGGCCACGCGCACCAAATGCGTCACGGCATCCTTACCGTGGCTGCGATAGAGATGGGTATTCAGCTGCGCTGCATCCAGCTCATGGTAATCGGCTACCCAGCGCAGCATGGCATCGCTGGTTTCCGCAACGTCAACCTCGGTGCCTGTCGCACCGTAGATCTCGGTGCGATTACAGGTAGAGAGAATGACAGCCTCTTCAAGTGGCGTGGAGGCGATCAGACTCTCCAGCGCCAGCGGTTGTTTCTCCGGAGCAAAAGCCACCCTCTCCCGCATCTCTACCGAGGCGGAATCGTGGTTGATACCGATGGCAATTACACTACCAAGCAAAAGGGGCGCTCGCCTTGTGCTGCTCACTGTAGGGCGGAATCATATCAAAGGCGCGTCTCCCACGGGTCGTGGGTTTGCATTGAGGCATGTGTCATTATTACCCGATGTCTAGAATTTCAAATTTCTTCGCTGTCATCGCCTGCTTCCCCGGCCTTCTGCTGGCCGGGTGCGCCTCCGTTGAACAGCCTACAGTAGATGAGTCGCGCGTGCGCGTGGCTGCGGGCGATCGTGGCGCCGGCGTTGCAGAAGCCTCGGAGGCCAATGAAGCCATCGCAGCACAACCCGCAGCGCCATCAGAGGCGCCACCCAAAGTGGAGCGGGTTGAAGTACCGATTCCTGAGGCCAGCGTGCTGCCGCTCCTCGAGGCCGAATTTTCTCTGCGCGCCGGACGCTTTGGTCGCGCGCTGGAGATACTCAGCGAGCAATCGCAACTGCTGACCGATCCCGAACTTGCGCGCCGCACGCTGAGGCTTGCAGAGTTCCTCCGGGACGAGAACCGAGCACTGACAGCTGCCATCCGTTTAGCGACACTGGATCCGCAAGATGGTGCTGCCGCTGCAACAGCCATGAGCCGATTAGCACGGCAGGGTCGCATGACCGAGGCGCTGGTTTATGCGCGCGCGGCCAAGTCGCTGGGGTCGAGGATCAACGCACCACTGCTGGTCTCAGATTTTGAACGGCTTGACGCCAGCGAGCGACAGGCGGTAGCAGACGGCATCGCAAAACTCGCCGCTGAATGGCCAGAGGATCAAGACATTGCGATTGCCTTGGCGCTACTAGAGCGTGAAATGCTAAATCCGGCCGGGGCACTTGAGGTTGTCAGCGGCATACTGGCGAGTGATCCCGGAGAAGAGCGGGCTTTGGTGCTTTGGACGCAGATACAGATCGATCTTGAAGATCCGAAGCCCTACCAGCGCATTGCGGATGCTGTAGCCGCGCGTCCCGACGAGGAACGATTGCGCCTGCAATATGCACGACTCCTGGCCTCCAACGAACAGTTTGACGAAGCCAAATTGCAGTTCGACGCCCTGATCAACCAATCGCCTCGTAATGATGAATACCTGATGGCCAGCGCCATGATCGACCTGGAACTGCAGGCGTACGAGTCGGCAGCGAGTGCTTTGCAAATGCTGATCGACCTCGGCCAACGGGTTGACGAAGCCAATTATTACCTCGGGCGCACCCACGAAGCGGCCAACGATCCCGAATCCGCAGTCACCGCTTACGGTGAAGTAGGGCCCGCAAGAGAGTTTCCCGATGCCAAGCGGCGCGCAGGACTCCTGTTGCTGAGCATGGAATCAACACAATCTGTGACTGCTTTTTTCAATGAACAGCGCTGGCGCTTTCCTGAAGAGGCCCGGCGCTTGTTCCTGATGGAGGCCAGCCTGCTGCGTGACGTGGCACCGGAAGAGGCTCTGGAGGTCTATAACATTGCGCTTGAGCAGTTCCCCGACGCCATGACCTTGCGCTATGGCAGAGCGATGCTGCACGAGGCCGCCGGTGATATCCCCGCCATGGAGCGGGATTTGCGAGCGATACTTGCCAACGACCCCAACAACGCCACAACGCTGAACGCACTCGGCTACAGCTTGACCAATCACACCGAACGCTACGATGAAGCCGCCTCACTCATTGAGCGTGCGCTGGAGCTCTCCCCTCGAGAGCCTGCCATGCTCGACAGTTTGGGCTGGGTTTACTTCAAAATGGGTAAGTTACTCGAAGCGGAGGCGCTACTGCGCGAGGCTTATCAACTGTTGCCCGACCCCGAGGTTGCTGCACATCTCGGAGAAACGCTGTGGGCGTTAGGCAAACACCTTGAAGCACAGGATATCTGGCGAGCAGCCTTGGAGCGGGACAAAGACAACCCGCATGTCCGCGCCGCCATTGATCGGTTGGGTGTGGCACTGGATCTATGAATCCCGCGCAAAAACTGCGACACGCAGTGTGGGCTACAGTGTTTTGGTTTATCGCAGGATGCAGCCACGTAGCCGAGCAGAACGAAGTCAGCGGCTTGCAAAAACCCAGCGCGGGCATGGCGCCATGGACGGCGAGCGGCAAAATCGCGCTGACCACCCCGAACACTTCTGACACCGCCAGTTTTTTTTGGGACCGCCGTTCCCGGCACCAAGAATCCGTACGCTTCTCTGGCCCTCTTGGGCTGGGTGCGATAGAAATCCGCCGAGAAGGTGAGTCGGTTTATTGGCAAGACGGGGATATACGACGCCCGCTGACTGATTTGGGGCTGACGCCCGGCGCTGCGGCGATGCTCGCCGAGCTGCCCATGACTCATCTGGGCGACTGGCTAGTGGGAGCGGCACCCGCCAAATCCGAGTCTTGGCAGCAGGAGATTCGTCGCTGGCAAGTCTTTCCCCCGTGGCAGGTACCGAAACTGATGTTGCTCAATAGCGATCACCTGCGTCTGCGCATCGCGGTCAAGGAATGGCGTCCCGAATGAACGGTGTACGGCTAATGGCACCGGCCAAACTCAATCTATTCCTGCATGTGACCGGACAGCGCTCGGATGGGTATCACACCTTACAGACGCTATTTCAGTTGCTCGACTGGGGAGACACGCTCACGATCGAACGGAGCACCACCCCCGGCATTCAATTATTTGATGGCGGCGTTGGCATCCCCCGTGAGGAAAACCTCATTGTGCGCGCAGCAAAACAGCTGCTTCCCCAAGATCAGGGCGTTGTCATCCACTGCGACAAGCAGATCCCCATGGGGGGCGGACTCGGCGGCGGCAGCTCGGATGCCGCGGCCACGCTGCTCGGCATCGACCAACTGTTCGCCCTTGAGACGCCGATTGACGACCTCGCAGCCATCGGCCTTCAACTGGGTGCCGATGTGCCCGTTTTCGTCCGTGGCCATTCTGCCTGGGCAGAGGGCATCGGTGAGCATTTAAGCCCCGTCGACCTGCCGCCGCGCTGGTACGTGGTAGTACATCCCGGATGCCACATCGCAACACATGAAATTTTCACCGATACAGAATTGACACGGGACACGGCCGCGATCACAATGTCGGCCTTTTTCGCGGGGCACTCACGCAACGATCTCCAGACGGTGGTCGAACGACGGTGGCCCGCAGTGCATGACGCACTGGTTTGGCTCGGGCAATTTGCCCCCGCCCTGATGACGGGCAGTGGAGCCTGCGTGTTCGCCGCCTTCGATAACGAAAGCGATGCAAAACAGGTAGCCGAGCGGGTCCCTGCTCAATGGCGCGGCTTTACAGCCCGCGGCATCAACAGGCGGCCCGAACCAGTGATGTTCTGACCAGTTAAGCTTGGGGTGTCGCCAAGTGGCAAGGCAGCGGGTTTTGATCCCGCCATTCGCAGGTTCGAATCCTGCCACCCCAGCCACCTTTTTCCAGCTCGCAGGGCGGTCCACATGTCATCCAAGATGATGGTTTTTACCGGGAACGCAAATCCCGAGTTGTCGCAGAAGGTCGCAGACCGACTCTATCTCAGCCTGGGCGATGCCAAAGTCAGCACATTCTCTGACGGTGAGATCACGATTGAGCTGAATGAAAATGTGCGCGGTAAGGATGTGTTCGTACTCCAGAGCACCTGCCACCCAACCAACCACAATCTGATGGAGCTGTTGTTGATGATCGACGCCCTGCGTCGAGCTTCTGCCACTCGAATCACCGCGGTCGTGCCTTACTTCGGCTACGCGCGCCAGGATCGCCGCGTCCGATCGACCCGAGTGCCAATCTCTGCAAAAGTTGTGGCTGATATGATGGTCAGCGTCGGCGTTGACCGAGTGCTGACGGTGGATCTGCACGCAGAGCAGATTCAGGGCTTCTTCACTTGCCCCGTAGACAACGTCTATGCGTCATCTATTTTGAATAACGACATCGTCTCTCGCAGCTATGAAGACCTCATCGTGGTCTCGCCGGATATTGGCGGCGTGGTGCGCGCGCGTGCCATCGCAAAGCAGCTTGATGACGCAGAATTGGCCATCATCGACAAACGTCGCCCACGCCCCAATGAAGCCCAGGTGATGAACCTGATCGGTGATGTGGACGGGCGTACGGCCATCCTTGTCGACGACCTGGTAGACACCGCGGGCACCCTATGCACAGCGGCAAGCGCACTCAAGCAACGTGGCGCGAAGAAGGTCGTCGCCTATTGCACCCACGCTGTGCTTTCTGGTCGCGCACTCGAGAATATCCGCAACTCGGAACTCGATGAAATGGTCGTGACCGACACAATCCCGCTGTCCGATGAGGCCCGACAGATCCCACAGATCCGTCAGCTGACCCTGGCAGACCTGCTGGCTGAGTCGATCCGTCGCGTCAGCAATGAAGAATCGATTAGCGCATTGTTCGACGAATAGAGCAGTGCATAACCCACCCACCGCAACGCTGGTCGCAGGCAATGTGGTGAATTAATGGAGACTGACCATGTCAGAATCTTTTGTAATTGAAGCCGAGGTACGGGCCGACGAGGGGAAAGGTGCGAGCCGCCGCCTGCGTCGTCTCGAAAAGAAGTTACCAGCAGTAATTTACGGCGGCGACAAGCCCGCCCAAAGCATCATGTTGGTGCAGAAGGATTTCGAGAAGCAGCTTGAGAGCGAAGCGTTCTACACTGCCATTATCGACATCAACGTCGATGGAGAGCACCAAAATGCGATCCTCAAGGACGTTCAGCGTCATCCGGCCAAAGGCTTTGCAATGCACGCTGACTTCTTGCGAGTGCAGGCAGACAAGCTGATCAAGGTTCACGTTCCGCTGCACTTCATCAATGAAGAGAAGTGTGTGGGCGTCAAAATCGGCGGCGGCATGATCCAGCACCAGGCAACCGATATCGAAGTGCAGAGCCTGCCGAAGGATATCCCCGAGTTTGTCGAAGTCGACATGCTGGAAGTCGAAGTGGGTCAGATCGTTCACCTAACCGACCTCAAGCTGCCTGAAGGCGTTACTTCTACCGCGCTGGCACTCGGTGAAGATCACGATCTGGCCATCGCTGCTGTTATCCCGCCAAAGGGTGGCAAGAGCGCCGATGATGGCGAGGCGGCAGAAGCCGAGTCTGACGGCGAGTAAGATTTTCCATGCCCGGCATCCAAATGGTTGTGGGGCTGGGAAACCCCGGTCAGCAATACGAAGGCACCCGTCACAATGCGGGTGCCTTTTTCGTTGAAGCGCTGGCGCGCCAAACCAGCACCGAGCTGCGCACAGAAAGTAAGTTTTTCGGGCTTACCGGGCGCGGTATGTTTGCTGGTCAGGATTTGCGCTTTCTCATACCCACCACGTTCATGAACCGCAGCGGTCAAGCCGTCGCTGCACTCGCGCACTTTTACAAGATCCCGGCCGAAGACATCCTGATCGCGCACGATGAGCTGGATATCCCGCCGGGCTGCGCGCGCTTCAAACAAGGCGGCGGACACGGTGGTCACAATGGCCTGCGCGACATCATTCCCGCGCTCGGCGGCAACAAAAATTTTTGGCGTTTGCGGGTTGGTATTGGGCATCCCGGACATGCCAGTAAGGTGAGCGGCTGGGTGCTGGCAAAACCATCACTCGAAGATCGACAGTCGATCGACGCCAGCGTTGATGCAGCGATTGCTGCCCTGCCCTTACTACTCAAAGGCGACAAGGCGAAAGCCATGACGCAACTACACAGTTTCAACGGCGCGTCCTCCGACGCCTGAATAGGGAAGCAAGACATGGGCATCAAATGCGGCATTGTTGGGTTACCCAACGTCGGCAAATCGACACTCTTCAACGCACTGACCAAGGCGGGCATCGACGCGGAGAACTTCCCTTTCTGCACCATCGAGCCCAACGCGGGTGTAGTTTCTGTGCCCGATCCTCGTCAGAACCAGATCGCGGAGATCGTTAAGCCTGAGCGCGAAATCCCTGCCACTATGGAGTTTGTGGATATCGCAGGATTGGTAGCAGGCGCGTCTAAAGGCGAAGGCTTGGGCAATCAGTTCCTCGCCAACATCCGCGAAACCGACGCCATTGCACACGTGGTGCGCTGTTTCGAGGACCCGAACGTTATTCATGTTGCCAATAAAGTGCACCCGCTGGCTGACATTGAAACCATCAACACCGAGCTGGCGCTGGCAGACCTCGAGAGCTGCGAGAAGCAGCTCAGCAAAGTCGTACGCACCGCCAAAAGTGGTGACAAAGAAGCCGTGGCGATGAAGGCACTTCTCGAAGAGAAACTGCTGCCGCATCTCAATGAGGCCAAGCCTGTCCGCGCGCTTGAATTGTCAGCGGAAGAACAAGCGCTGGTTCGCGGACTGCATCTACTGACCACCAAGCCCACCATGTATGTCGCCAACGTCGCCGAGGATGGGTTCGAGGGCAATCCACACCTGGAGGCCGTACGCGAGCTCGCTGCCCAAGAGGGCGCAGAAGTCGTCGCTATCTGTAACAAGCTTGAGTCAGAGATTGTCGAGCTTGAAGACGATGAGAAACTCGAATTCCTCGCCGAAATGGGCATGACAGAGCCCGGGCTAAACCGCGTGATCCGCGCGGGTTACCAATTGCTCAATTTGCAAACCTATTTCACAGCGGGACCCAAAGAGGTCCGAGCATGGGCTGTCAAAGTGGGCGCCACTGCCCCTGAGGCGGCAGCCGTCATCCACACAGACTTCCAGAAAGGCTTCATCCGTGCCGAAGTGATTGGATTCGATGATTTCATTGCCTATAAAGGCGAGCAGGGTGCGAAAGACGCTGGACGATGGCGCCTAGAGGGCAAGGACTACGTCGTAGCCGACGGTGATGTCATTCACTTCCGCTTCAACGTCTGAAGGGCACTGACTTAGCAGGTCCCACACACTCCAAGCACTGTAATCAGTCGCAGCGCTCGTGTGTTAGATATTTAGTGTCGCCAGCACCGCATCGATATCGGCCTTTGCTTCACGCAGGGCCGCGATGCTCCTATCAGGGCCCGAGGCTTCCAAATCAAACTTCCGGAAGGCGGACAGCTCGCCCAACGGCGGGTAATTCGCCAGCTCAGGCTTACCAAACAGCGAGTGCAACTTAGCTACCCGAACCACATCGCAATAGGTGATCGGCCCCGGGATATGCTCTTCCATGGATGCGATGCACATGGGTACCTGAGCGAGCTCCTGTTCAAAGTTCCAGTGTTTCAGCACGATATTACCGAGCAAACCTCTTAGGTGAGTGATCGCGGACGCGATTTGCGCATCCGAATAGGCGCCCTTTTCCTCGTTTGCCACGTACTGGATGATGGTGAGCACACCAATCTCGTGCATCAGCCCCGCCAGCATTGCGCGCTCAGTATCAAGACCTTTGGAGAAGCGTGCCAGTACGGCGCTGATTGCCGCCACCTCGGTACTCGTCTGCCAAAGCTCACGCAGGCGACGCTCCAAATCGGGCCGATCGGCAGTGAACAACTGCTTCATGGCGAGGCTGGTCACAATATCGCGCGTGTTCTTGAGGCCGAGGCGAGTAATTGCCTGCTGCAGCGTGCTGACCTGAGAATAGCCACCAAACACCGCAGAGTTTGCCACCTGCATCACCTTGGCGGCCATCAGCATGTCGACTTGAATGAGTCGCGCCAGCTGCTCTATCGAGGCATCCGGATCTCGCACGGCGCGACCGACAGCAATGGCCAGATCAGGTAACGTTGGCAACTCAATATCGCCGCTCCGCGCATCGGCCAATACCCTCTCTGCAAGCGCTCTATCCGTCTCATCTAATCCCTCGAGCAATACAGCGTCGTACATCTGGGGAGCAGGGGATTCAATAGAAGCATCAACCGAAGGTGCTCCGCCAGCGCCCTCGTCGCTCTCTAATCCCGCAGGCGGAGTGTCGTCAGATTGAAAAATGCGTTTCAGCCAGCCAAACATAGCGATGGGCGCCTATTAAGAATCGATTCCATCATAACGACATCATCGGCCGTGGGAACCGGATATTCCCTTATTGACATCGCGGCTGGGCAATATTCCCAAACTGCCGTGACAAAGTCGCAACCGCACTGCAAAGAAGGTTGACTTGCTCCGGCGTAATGGGGAAAATTCGCGTCCCTCGAAATCGGGGGCATCGCATCTTATGGCTACGTAGCTCAGTTGGTTAGAGCACAGCATTCATAATGCTGGGGTCGCTGGTTCAAGTCCAGCCGTAGCTACCACCCCTCTCCGGTGCTTTCTTGGCACATGGGTAACAGTTTATTCCGAGGACATGGGTAACACTTTTTGAGCGAAGGGGTTTTCCCCGACGGGCTCTACTCGGTTAACTGTTCTGTCAAAAAATCCT
>JAZBOZ010000282.1:0-2099 GCA_036351405.1 Halieaceae bacterium | reverse complement strand
GGGCAGCCGATGATCTGGCACATCGTGCAGCGCGCCCGGGCCTGTCAGCGGGTGGATCAGGTCGTGGTTGCCACCTCCGTCGAGCCCAGCGATGACCCGCTCGCGGCGTTCTGCGCCCAGGCCGACATCCCCTGCCATCGCGGCAGCCTGCACAACGTGCTCAGCCGCTACCTGGAGGTTCTAGACGCGCACCCGCATCCCTACTGCGTGCGCATCACCGGCGACTGTCCGCTGATCGACCCGGACTTCATCGATCGACAGATCCTGGCGCTGGAGGCCCACGACGGCGATCAGACCTGGCTCTCCGCCCCGGCCCCCGTGCTCGGCGGGCAAGGCGTCCACTCGACCCGCTCGCTCAAGGCCATCGCCGAGCGTTCCAACCACCCGGACGATCTGGAGCATGTCGGCTCGCGCGACCTGGCCGAACACCCCGAGCAATTCCGCCTCATCGGCCTGCATCCGCCCAAGGCGCTCAGCGAGGCCAACTGGCGCGTCACAGTCGACGAGGCCGCCGACTACGAGATGATGCAGCACCTCTACACCGCGCTCTGGCAGGGCAGGCCCATCGCCCTCAGCGACGCGCTCGACTGGATGGCGCGCCATCCCGAGCTAGCCGCCCACAACCAAGCCGTGCCACACTCTGCCATCAACCAAGCGCTCGCGGCCAAGCGCCAAGCCTGGGCGCAACACGTCGACCTGTTCTGCGACTGGGACGACCCGCGTGTGCTGGCCCCAATGAACAAACAGGTGATCGTATGAAACCGAAGAGGCCGACATCATGATGAGCACCGCCACCCAGCAGCCGACTGCCTATCTTGATCGTGTGAATGGCCTTTTCACCCAGATCGAGCGCTGGTCGAGAGAACGTGATTTAACCAGCAGTCGCTATTCAATTCAGCTGAACGAAGAGGCCTATGGCGTTTATACAGCCGAGGGACTTCGTCTCAGCGCTGCAGACGGTACGCCGCTGGGTGCCCTGATTCCCATCGGCGCATCCATCATTGGCGCTAAGGGCCGGGTGGACTTCGAAGGGACGGTCGACCAGGCTATCTTGGTTGACTGGGATGTCGGTGGCCCCGTCTTCGAGAGCGTCATCCGGGCAGGCGAAGAGGAGCAGACAACACGCCGCCCCATCTATCGCGGCGTCGATGAAGCGGGCTGGTACTGGGTAGAAAGCCGCCAGCTTGCGAGGGCGCATCGACTTGATGAACGCCTGTTTTGGGATCTCCTCTTTCTGGTGTCTGATTATGATCTCCGTGGTTGATCGACTCAATGAGCTCAACCGGGCCTGGAGGCTGCAACACGACGCTCTGAAAATCGTGCGGCGAGAAGTGCGGAGAAAATCCAAAGGGCTCGAACCCTCCAGTCTGCGCCTGAATCATACCGAGTTCGATGAATCCAACCCGGAAGCAATCGATCAGGATATTCAGGTTTGTCAGCAGTCGATCGCAGATTTCACCGTCCTATCAATGTGGACTGTGTTCGAGCGACAGGTCATCGAGAGGCTCGAAGCCGAATGCGCAAAGATGCAAGCTGACCCGACTGAAGCGTTCAATGCCCGAGTGACGTAAAAGGTCATGAGTACCGTCGAGTACTGGCGGCTTGATGAATCTCTTGATCTGCTAGCGCCGATCATCGGGAGCCATGCTGTTGGGCGAGCAAAACAAATCAAGCGCTACCGAGACTGGATAGTGCATCGTAATCCACGAAAACCCAGCCCAGATAAGATCGATCCCGCTACCGCAAAGGTGTTGCTTGCAGACCTTTCCGGGCTTCTCGAAGCGCAGCCCAAGCCAACGCACGATAACCAATCACCAACCCCATGACCCACTTCGTCGCCGAAGTCTCCAGCAACCACCACCGCGACCTCGCGTGCTGCTTCGACTTCATCGACACCGCCGCGCGCATCGGCTGCGACGCGGTCAAGTTCCAGCTGTTCAAGATCGACCAGCTGTTCGCGCCCGAGATCCTGGCCAAGAGCGAGACCCACAGACAACGCAAGGACTGGGAGCTGCCACTGGCCTTCCTGCCGGAGCTGGCCAAGCTCAGCCACGACCAGGGCATCCAATTCTCCTGCACACCGTTTACCTGGACGCCGT
>JAZBOZ010000281.1:0-3677 GCA_036351405.1 Halieaceae bacterium | reverse complement strand
CCAGAATCAGCCACTGTCACCTCGGTCGTTAACTACGATAAAGGAGTTGCCGTTGTGGTTCAAAGCAGGGCCATGGCCTCAGAAGCTGACATACTCCCCACTGGCGGGAATATGGGCCGACCAACCGTTTTCACCGAGCTTCGCCTGCAACGCGAGTTTGGCTCGATCTTCCCCGTGAACCAGAAAGAGCTTGGGGTGTGGCTGCTTGAAATGGCTCACCCACTCGCTCAGCTGTGACTGGCTCGCATGTGCTGAGAAACCGCCCAAGGTGTGAATCGTCGCGGCAACGGCGATTTTGTCACCGCCGATATTGAAGTATTCCGCACCATCAACCAGCGCCCGCCCGGGCGTACCCATAGCTTGATAACCAACGATAATCACGTGGGCATTACGCCGCCAGAGATTATGCTTGAAGTGGTGCCGGATTCTTCCGCCGGTGCACATGCCACTACCTGCAATGATAATGGCGCCCGAATCAATTTGATTCAGCGCCATGGACTCTTCCGTCGTGGTCGAATAGCGCAGCGTCGGTAAAAAAGTATGCAAGCTCCCAGCATCATCTTGTTGGAGCTGGGCAGCGTCTTCTCGGTTGTACACATTTTGATAGCGGTGATAAACCTCGGTCACCGCAATCGCCATTGGGCTATCCAGATAAACGGCCTGCTGCCGCAACTTTCCCTGTTGGTATAACTCCCCAAGACGAAAGATGATCTCCTGTGTGCGCCCAACTGCAAATGACGGAATCAAGATATTGCCACCATTTTGTGAGGCTTCATCAATGATGGTCGCGAATTCGTTGAGTGTTTCATCCATCGTCCGATGATCGCGATCGCCGTAGGTTGATTCGAGCATCAGAACATCGGCGTCGGTCACGACCTCCGGATCACGCAGCAATGCGGCGTGGCTGTTACCGAGGTCGCCAGAGAACACCAACTTTTTCTCGGCACCATTTTCGGTAATAAACAGCTCGACGATCGATGAGCCCAGAATGTGACCCGCATCTCGAAAACAAACTTCAATGCCCTGAGCCACTTCTTGCCGTGAGCCGTAGCGGATACCATCACACGCAGCCAGCGCAGCATCTACATCATCGCGATCGTAGAGCGGCTCTATCTCTTTCTTGCCCGCTCGTCGTCGACGCTTGTTCTCCCACTCGGCATCCCGCTGCTGCAGTGAGGCTGCATCTTTGAGCATGATCTCGAGTAGCTCACGGGTCGGTCGAGTCATGGTGAGGCGGCCGTTATAGCCGTCGGCGACCAACTTCGGTAAGCGTCCGGAGTGATCGAGGTGCGCGTGAGATAAAACAACAGCATCAATCTTGTCTATCTCAAAAGGAAAAGGTCTTTCGTTGGCTTTTTCCTCCTCGCGACGGCCCTGATAAAGACCACACTCCAGCAATACAGTGGCGGCATCGGTTTCCAGTAAGTACATGGAACCGGTTACACCCTCAGTAGCGCCATAGAACGTTAACTTCGCCATGCCACTCTCTCCTTGATGGTGGGGGGGTGAGGATTCGCACACCGTAACGCTCAGCTGACCCTCAACAATCGCTTGCGGGCGCCAAGTCCCTCGCTGGAGCAGCGTGCTTTCAGTGTTGTAGGCCTCGCTTTGGAGGCCACGTTTAACACCACCCGGGTGCGCTTCCTGCTCTGCGTCAATGCATCATGTCACCTTACGCGATTTAATGGTCACGTGATAACTCTCAGGGTATGCCCTGATGCGTTATTGGGGCTTGCCACGTCTTTCATGTCGTATAAACAAGTACCCTAATCAGGGTTGTTTGTGTCCACCGTGGCTGGCGGGATTCCAAGGAAGATCAATGGGGTAGTTGAAAATTGATGGGGCGGGCGGATTGTTTCGGGCGCGCTTGCCTCGCGCGCTCTCACCCCTCCGGGGCGCCGCCGCTTCGCTTTGGCGACCAAAATGCTCCTATGGTCGCGTTTGTCGAACCGAGCGGTTCTCACCGAAACCCGAACCTCCAAAACCAAAAAGCCCCGCTGTCGCGAGGCTTTTTGGTTTTGGTAGGACCAGGCGGATTCGAACCGCCGACCTCTACCATGTCAAGGTAGCGCTCTAACCAACTGAGCTATGGTCCTATAGGGCCGCGAAATATACACAAGCACACGGTTTGGCTCAAGCGTACTTCTGCAAAATCCTCACGGGGTCATCTGCGCTCCTTCATGCCTGTTATGCGCTCGATTTGATGTTCAGCCGCCTCCATCGCGCCGCTAGGCTGGTCGCACAGTGGAGAGAGGGCATTTCGTGGCAGCGCTGCATTTCGATACACTCGACTACGCCAACCAATTGATCGAGGCCGGCGTGCCCCGGGAGGTTGCCAACGTGCAGGCGCAGACCATGCGGCAGGCCTTTGGCTTTTACATCGACGATCTGGTAACCCGAGACTACCTCGGGCAGCGTTTTGCCGAGCAAACGGCTTGGATAGAGCAGCGGTTTGCCGAGCAGACGACGTGGATTGAGCAACGTTTCGCCGAGCAGGACGTGAGATTGGAGCAACGCTTCGCCGAGCAGGACATTAGATTGGAGCAACGCTTCGCCGAGCAGGATATCCGAATCGAACAGCGTTTCTCAGAGATTACCGCCTATATCGAGCGACGGTTCGCGGAGCAGGATGCCAAATTCGAGGCTCGCTTCACCGACATCGAAAATCGTCTGACCCGCCTCGAAACCCGAATGAATGTCCTTATGGCGCTACTTGTCGCGGGTGTGATCGTTCCCAACCTCATTGCGCTGAGTCGAACGCTTTTCGGGGGTGGCTAACCCGAGATTCACTCGCGGTCTCCATGAGTGGCCGCGGCTGTGAGTTGGTGGCCTTGCTGGCGGCCGGCGTCATCGTGCCACGCCTTTTGCCGCTTAATCAGCGGTATCTTTTGTGGTGCCGCTGTCCGTTGGCTGTCCATGCCTGCCTGCACCTGCCGCGAAGCGCGCAGCACCTGTCATAGCTTCCGAGGCGATCACCGGATAACCCCCTGCGCCCTCGGCGGCGAGGGCTTCTGCGGTCGGCAGATCCCACTGGCTGATCGCTGAGTTCCGATCTGCCCGCAGGCACTGCTGCGGGAACGCGGCGATATCCCGCGCCAGAGACTGCGCCACATCAAGCGCGTGGCCTTTGGGGGCGATGCGATTCGCAAGCACCATGACCATGGCTTCTTCAGCGCCTACGGGTCGCCCAGTGAGGATCATGTCCAGCGCGCGGCCCTGACCTACCACGCGCGGCAGGCGTACCGTGCCACCATCGATCAGCGGCACGCCCCAGCGTCGGCAGAACACGCCAAAAATGGCTGTCTCATCGACCACGCGCAGGTCGCACCACAGCGCCAATTCCAAACCGCCCGCGACCGCATAGCCGGGGATCGCCGCAATCACCGGTTTGCTGAGTGACATCCGGGTCGGCCCCGTGGGGCCCGGCCCCGTGCCGTTGGGCTCCACTGCGTTGCCGCGCTCGGGGTCGCCGATCGCCTTCAGGTCCGCGCCCGCACAGAAGTTGCCGCCCGCACCGGTGAGCACCGCGACAGCCAGCGAGTCATCGGCTTCGAAAGCCTCGAAGGCCGCTCGCAGCGCGTCTGCAGTGGGTCGGTCTACCGCATTGCGAGCGCCAGGCCGGTTAATGGTCACCGTAAAGATATTGTCGTTGCGCTCGGTCAGCACCAGCTCGGTGG
>JAZBOZ010000280.1:0-4360 GCA_036351405.1 Halieaceae bacterium | reverse complement strand
GGGTTGGCGATCAGCGCCCGGCCCACAGCCACCATGTCAAAATCGCCCCGCTGCAACATTTCGAGCAGTCGCTCCATTGACGCGGGCTCGGCTTCGCGGAAAGTCGCTTGGCCCGGCTCAGGGATGAAATCCGCGTCCAGACTCACACTACCCACGGTAATGGTCGGCAAACCGGTAATCTTTTTGACCCAGCCTGCGAGATTGAGATCAGAGTCCGCAAACTCAGGCTCCCAGAAACGACGCTGGCTGCAGTGAAATAGGTCAACACCGGCATCGACCAAGGGCGCGAGGAAACGCTCAAGATCGACCGGGTTGTCTACCAGGCGCGCACTGTAGTCCTGCTGCTTCCACTGGGACCAACGCAAAATGATCGGATAATCGGCGCCGACTTCCGCGCGGCACGCCTCAACGATTTCTTTGACGAAGCGACCGCGGTTCTCGAGAGAGCCGCCGTAAGCATCTTCACGCTGGTTAGTGCCTTCCCAGAAAAATTGGTCCAACAAATAGCCGTGGGCGCCGTGAATCTCGACCGCATCGAAACCCAAAGCTTTGGCATCGCGCGCGCCCTCGGCGAAGGCGCGCACCACATCATCAATATCCTGTTGGGTCATCACGTGGCGATTCACTTTGCCGGGTACATTCATGCCAGACGGGGTGTAGCCATCAACATCGCCCTCAGGCAGCGTTCCCTTGCGGCGCATGCCACCGCAATGCCAAAGCTGGGGCGCAATTTTGCCACCCTCGGCGTGCACAGCATCGACCACGCGTTGCCAGCCTGCCAACCGCGCTTCACCGTGAAAATAGGGAACGCCGGGATAACCGCTGGCGGCGATGTGGTTCACACAGGTGCCCTCAGTCACGATTAGCCCCACACCACCGGCCGCCCGCTTGCGGTAGTACTCGACATTGTCATCAGTAGGAATGTTGTCCGGCGACTGATTCCGCGTCATTGGCGCCATGACGATTCGGTTGTCGGTGGTAAGCGATTTCAAAGTAAAGGGGGTGTAGAGCGAATCAATGGCGGTCACGCTGGCTCCTCGCGTTGATGTAATCGGGCAATAGCCCCGTACTGGGCGTGCAGCCTACCGCAAACCGGCCAGCCCGTGAAAACCATCGCCGCGCGTTAGCACCACCTCTCTGCGCTTCACTCTCGGTTCCTCAATTTAACTGCTCCTGCCGGTGCTCTCTCGGAGTGAACAATCCATCGACGGCGCTGAAACGTAGTCCCTCACACGCTCATTACAAAATCAGGCCACCCTTCCACTGTCATGCGCCACCTACACTGGTTCCAAAACGACCTTCGCCTGCACGACAACCCCGCCCTGGCCAGCCACGCCGCGGCGGACTCATTGTTGTGCGTGTACCTGATGCCCAAACCGAGACCCTGGTGCAACCTCGCGGGCTTGGGGGGGCAGCGGGAACGCTTTCTGCGCGAATCGTTGATCGAGCTGGATAAGGCACTCAGCGAGCAAGGCCAGGCGCTGTGGGTGCTTGAAGGGTCTCCAGAACTCGTCATTCCTGATCTGGTCGAGCGCTACTCAATCACTGAGATCAGCACGTCGTTTACCCCGGGTGAATACGAGGCTCGCGCGGTTGCCCATCTGGAGCATCATTTAGATATCCCAGTACAGGTGCACCGCGGCAATACGCTTTTCGATCGAGAGGCACTGCCTTTCGAATTGAATGACATGCCGGGCGTGTTTTCTCCCTTTCGCCGCAAAGTAGAAAAGCTGAATGTGCAGCGGCCCTCACCGCCCCCGGCCCAGCTACCACCCCCACCTGCCGTGCGTTTTGATGCCATCCCACCCGGATACGCGGTACCGCATACGGCGCTCCCGCTGCCGGGCGGACGCAGCGCGGGGTTGCGTAGGCTGCAGCAGTTCATCTTCGATGAACAGCGCATTACCCGATACAAAGAGACACGCAACTGCCTCGACGGCCTCGATGGTTCGAGCACGCTATCCCCCTGGCTGGCAAACGGCACACTGTCGGCGCGCGAAGTCGCCCACGCCATCTTCCGCTTTGAGCGCGAGCAGATCGCGAACGAATCCACTTACTGGCTGTACTTCGAACTGTTGTGGCGAGAGTTTTTCCACTGGCGTGCGGTGAAAGACGGTCCGCGTCTTTTCCGGCATAGCGGCGTCAGTGGGCAGCGCCAAATCCGAACCTTCGAGCCGCGCAGCTTTGCTCGCTGGTGCGCGGGTGATACCAACTTTCCTCTGGTTAACGCACTGATGCGCCAACTGTTGGCCACCGGCTGGATGAGCAATCGCGGGCGTCAGATTGCGGCCAGCTGTCTGGTCAATGAGTACAACCATGACTGGCGTTATGGTGCCGCGTTTTTTGAGAAGCACCTGATCGACTTCGACGTCGCCAGTAATTACGGTAACTGGCAGTACATCGCAGGCGTCGGCGCAGACCCGCGAGGCGGGCGACACTTCAGCATCGAGAAGCAAACCGCGCAGCACGACCCAGAAGGGCTTTTCATACAAAAATGGCAGGGGGAACAGCCGCAGCAGCCTGACTTCGTCACCGATGCGGCCGACTGGCCGTTGGGGGATTCACCGTGAGCAAAATGCGGCGGAAGGGCGATCTCCCGAGCAAGATTTGCCCCGTCTGCGAGCGCCCTTTCAATTGGCGGGCGCGCTGGAAGAACCAGTGGGACCAAATCGTGTATTGCTCGAAAAAATGTTAAAGCCAGCGCTGGAAACTCAAGACCGGCAGCGAATCCTCGAGTGCATAAGCTGAATGGGCTCAGGCGAAACGCTCGAGACAGTGCTCCGCCCAGGCGAGAATCGCCTCCCGACTTGCACTATCGCGCTTGCGCCAGTTCGCCAGAATCAAACCCATGCGAGCGTTCTTTTCCAGATAGTCTTGATGGCGATCGATAAACCGCCAGTACAGACTGTTGAACGGGCAGGCATCCTCGCCCGTCATTTTCGCCGGGTTGAATCGACAATGCTTGCAATGATCGCCCTGCTTCTGGATGTACTTGCCACTGGCTGCATAAGGTTTGCTGGCCATCGCGCCGTTATCCGCATGCAATGCCATACCCGCAGTGTTGGGTAGCTCGACCCACTCATAGGCATCAACATAAACCGCGAGATACCACTCGCACACGGCCTTGACGTCGAGCCCGGCGAGCAGCGCGAAGTTCCCGATCACCATCAGCCGCTGAATGTGGTGGGCATAACCGTCGTCGAGCGATTGACCGATCGCCCGGGAAAGACAGCGCAGATCGGTCTCAGCGTTCCAGAACCACTCGGGCAGCGGCCGCTGCGCAGAAAACGTATTGCGCTCTGCGTACTCGGGCATCAACAGCCAATACACCCCGCGCACGTATTCTCGCCAACCCAAAATCTGACGGATGAAGCCTTCGGCAGCGGCCAAACTACAGTCGCCCGCCCGGTAGCGCGCCTCCACAGCCTGACAAACCGGCAGCGGCTCCAGCAGTCCGCAGTTCAGATACATTGAGATCAAGCTGTGAAACACCCATCGATCATCGTCGACCAGTGCATCCTGGTAAGTCCCGAAACGTGACAGCGCATGCTCAAGGAACCAGTCAAAATCGGCCTGCGCGCCCTCGTGGGTCACCGCCAACCTGAAACGCGACAGCTCCCCCGGATTATCGGGAAATGCCTTTGCCACTTCGGCGATCACGTCCCGGGTGATGGCATCGGGCGTGTGCTCGCGTCGCGGGGGTATGGGCTCCTGACCGCGCCAACCGACGCGATTGTCCGCATCGTAATTCCACTTACCGCCGGCGGGCTCGCCGCCGTCGAGTAACAGGCCATAGCGTTTGCGCATCTCGCGATAGAAGTACTCCATCCGCAGCTGCTTGCGACCGGCGGCCCACCGTCGGAAATCCGCGATCGAGGCGAGAAAACGGTCGTCATCAAGGATGGACACGGGCACCGACAGCCGCTCGGGCCACTGCTGCATGGCGGACCACAAGCGATGCTCACCGGGCGCACAGACCTCGACAGACTGGCAAGCGGTAGCCTCCAGCGCCGCCTTGCAGGCGGCCTCGAGAGAGGTCACGCCTTCGCCAAACCGCCGATAGATAACGCGATAGCCCTTGTTCTCAAGCGCTGCCGAGAAATGCCGCATCGCCGAAAACAACAGCACAATTTTGTGCCGGTTATGCGGCACGTAACTCGCCTCTTCAGCGACCTCTGCGAGCAGGATGACATCCCGCTCGGGATCAGCATGGCGCAGCACCGGGTTGGCGAAGCTCAGCTGATCGCCGAGGATTAATAGTAGGCGTTGTGTATTCATGGCGATGCTTACGCGGGCCATGCGCTGCCAGACCAGTTGCCAGCCAACAGCGCTCGGCACACACTGCAGGAAAACAGAGAGC